>JAMPCZ010000058.1 GCA_023665935.1 Muribaculaceae bacterium
TTGGGAACCATCAGATGTAGAAGAAGAGTTGAGCGAATTTATAAGAGCTTATTTGCCTACTACAGAGAGTGTTGTGTCTTATTTTAGGATTTTGGAATTCTTGTTCCAGTGCTCAGGCGTTGAGGATGTGACAGAATTTACACTTAATGGTGGTCAAGTTTCTATTGATATAAGCGATACAGAGTATCCTGTACTCGGGGAGGTGTCAATTGTTGCTTGATGATAGAGAACATCTGCCCAAAATTGTAACTGATATTGACGGGATAAGAGATGTATTGCTTGCAATTGAGCCTGAAATATTCTTATTGCGTTCAAATATATCTGATTTGATGAAAGAATTGTATGTAAAAACTACAACTAATCTGATTACGCGTTGGGAAAAGGATTTTGGTTTGTCTTATGATGCTTCTTTGACCTTGCAGCAGCGCAGACAAAGGATTTTAAACAAATTAGCGCGTAAAAAGACCTTGAACTGGACTAATTTAAGACTTCTTATTAAGAATAATTTAGCTGAAAACTCACAAATATATTTGATTAATGATAGTGAGAATTATCATTTTAGAATACTGGTACAAGACCCTAATTATCAGCAGATGGAAAAAGCTGTAATGGAGGCTAAACCTGCTTATATTACTTTTGATATTGTTGTGACTCAATATTTTAGACGGTGCGGTACTTTTAATTGCGGAACAGAACCATTGTAAAATGCCCGATTTCAAATCATTCATAATACCAGTATGAACAGAAATAAAATAGATACTTTAATCGTTTATTTATTAGTAATTCAATATTATGCAAAAGAACTGCACTACAATTGTTGCGGTACTTGTTTTTATAGCAATCATTTATTTGCTGACAGAATCGCAAAAAATCTTGATGAATATATAGATTCATTAAAAGAAGTCTGCTTATTAGGACATGGTAACGCAACATTGCCAGAAAGTGAATATCTGCGCAGAGCTGCAGATGCTATTCCCCAGTCGGTTTACGATTACCGAATAATGCGCGATATTATTCAAATAACCTTGTCAAATATTGAAGATATTAAAGAAATGTCAAAAGGTGAAGAAAATATCATCGGGGCAATTGCGCAAGACCTTCAAAACAATGTAGGGCTTATAAATATTATGTTAGGAGATATAGAATAATGGCATACGACAAAAATACCTGGGTAGACCAAGTAGTTGAAAGACCAAGAACATATGAAATGACAAACAATGCTGACGGTTCTGTTACTTTAATTGACAGTTTTGGACTTGTCAGTGAATTAGGTACTCCTGTTAATGCAGTGAATATGAACCATATCGAAGAAGGTATTGAGGCATGTGACTTACGCAAGTATAATGCCTTTGAAACTTATAATAAAAGCGAGTGGGCAACTGATATTGTGGATGGGATTAAAAAGATTTTTCAATCAAAGAAAGACGATAATTTAGGAAATCCTGTAACCGATACTAACTGGTGGGAAGAGGTTAAGTTGGGTAGCTCTTCCTTCGGCTCCGGCTTTAACCTTTTTGACACGAAGCTATCCGACCACATTTTGGAAGGTGATGAGGCATTAGGCTGGGCTTTGCAGGGGACTTATGTTTACAAGGATTCTGCTCCGGAGCGTGCGGGGTATCCGGATTTTTATAATAAATGTCTTGAAGAGAAAGCTGCAGGAGTTGAAACGCAGACAACGCTGGGAAGTTCAACAATTACAACTTATAACAACGCTAACGGACATATTTTCTTTGATATAGCGGATAAAGCTGTTGTAGATGCTTATTATGAATCAACCGGTGTTGCGTGGTTTTATGGGATTGATGAAGAAAATGAGCGGGTATTTTTGCCGCGCAGTTCGCAAACAACAAAAAGCGTAACACCAAATCTTGATTATAACGCAAAGATAGGTGTCACAGCTCCAACCACTTCCGCCCACTTTACAGCACCATTTGATGGGGTTTTCATTTGTACATTCAGTGTAAACAATAATTATAACTTGTTCTTCAATATTAACGGCGTTAACACTCAAAAATATTCTGATGGTTCCGGTGTCAGTGGCGCTGTACTTTTACCATTCTTTATACCTATGAAAAAAGGGGATGTAGGTTATTGGAACAATGCTACACTTTCAGATTACTCCGGTTATTTCGTTCCATATGCTACCGGAGAAATTAAAACTAATCCGGAATTTAACTATTTATACATGTGTGTCGGGAATGCAGAAGTGACAAGTGCTGTGACTGATGTAACAGAAATAACAACATCGGAAAACGATACAACACCGCTGTTTACAGGAATGTATTTTGACTTTACGCCGAATCATCCTAGTTGGTTAAAAGCAGGTATACAGCAAAACAGCGGGGGAGTTTATACATCTTGCTACAACACGCTTGTTAATTGTTTGACAGAAGCTAATAACATTTATGACTTGAAAGTTATTGAAGAAGCAGAAATGATTGCAGGGGTTGATTATTCTGAATACTGGAAGGTTAATCAGGACAGTCAGTATTTTATCACTCCGACAAAATTAAGTTATTCTGCGTTAAGCACCGGAAACAATGGAACAATTCCAGTAACGGGCGATGGTAAGGCAATGTGTTTAACAAAAGATGGTACGGGTTGTTCACTGTACTTAAGTGTAAATGGTGCTTCCAATCCGGATTACTTAGGCATTCATACGGCTATAGATTACCCAACAGGGGTACCGTTGCCTAATGGTGCTGCACCTGCTAATTTATTAAGCACTGGTTTAATTGGACTTTCTACTGTTCCGGCTGCATCAGGAGCTATCGCTCATTTAGCAGATGCGCAATCAACTACCGCGCAGTTGTATTTCAAGGTAGCAAACGCCTTGCAGAATTTAGAGCTGTTGAATGTTGGCGAAGTAATGGAAGCGTTGTCAGATAAAACGGATATGGCACAAGCTGCAAATGCTTCAATGCCATCATCCAGACATATCAATTTGACATTAGGGGCTAGCGGAACGACATATACAGCACCGTCTACAGGATGGGTAGTGTTGTCTTCGACATCAAATGGAGCAAATCAAATACTTTCATTAAATGGTCTAGTAAGCACTTTTGCGCAACATAGTGCCTCTGGACAAAATTTTTCAACTACTATTCCTGTTTTAAAAGGAAGTTCATTTACAATATGGTATTCTACACCATCATCCGCAACTACTTTGAGATTTGTTTATGGGGAAGGGAGTAATTAATGTTTATAGCAAAAAATAATAATTTTATAATACTTGCACGAGATACTCGTGAAGAATTAGAATCCGATCTTAAATTTTTGAGTTATGATTCAATTGAGGAAACAGATATTGAATATAAACTTGTTGACGGTGTTTACATAACGGATGAAGAGGCGGAAGGAAAAGAGCGCGAGCGAATAAACAAGCTCACAATGACCAAGCGTGTGTTTGCTCTGATTCTTACTGAATATGGGATTACCTATAGTGTGTTAAAGCAGGTTATTGAAAGTAACGAGCGCGCTCAGCTGGAATGGGATTTGTGCGTAGAGTTGGAGCGTTCAAACCCGTTGCTTGATATGATGGCAGGGCAAGAGCCGTTTAATCTTACTCCGGAGGATTTGGATAACATGTTTAAGTACGCTAACGGAGAGTTAGAGGAGCTACCGCAAAGGGTAGACAAGGAGGTAAAGGATGAGCTACTGGACGAGTACGAAGAAGAGTCTGAAATGGCTGATAAAGACGATGTTGATGAAGAGGTTTAGTTTTAAGTGGAGGTTCTAGAGATGATTGAATGGTATAACGATAAAAATCTGGCTATATTTTTCTCTGATGTACCGCATGTGTGCGTAAGGTACATTCTTCCTACCCATACAGAAGAGGAAAAGAAATCTATTAAAAAATTCCCGTTTATTTGTAAAACAGAGCTCAAAGTAGCTTTATTCGATAAAAAAAAATCAAAGTCATATAAGTTCACTATACCTAAAGGCTACTGCTACGACGGGGCTTCAATTCCGCGGGCTTTTTGGAGAATTGTAGGATCACCAACCGATAACAAGTTCTTGATCGCAGCATTGGTGCATGATGTATTATGCGAAAATCACGACTATGTGAACTATGACAGAGCCTTTTCAACAAATGTTTTTAACGCGTTATTAACCGTTAGTGAGGTTAATTGCTGTCAGAGGTTTTTAATGAAAAATAGCGTAGCGTGTTTTCAAACTTTGTTTTGCGGGTGGAATAAAAAGCCCGATTCAGAAAGGGTATAAAATAGAAGTATGGATAAAGTTAAAACAGGTATGTGGGTTCTTGGCATATTATTAGCAATTGCGTTCTGGTTCTTTACCATTGACGGAATACCTAAAAGGGTCGAGAAGTTGGAAACAGATATTGAGATCATCAAGACTCAGGTTAATAAAAACGATACTAAGATTGATATTATGCTTGAAGATATTAAGTTTATAAAACAATTAGAAATGCAGAAACATGGTTAGAGGTATGAATGAAAACATTACAAGATTTCCTAAATGATTTAGGTGCGCGTGAATCTGGAGGTAATTACAAAGCATTCAACAAATACGGTTATGCAGGCAAATACCAGATGGGCGAAGCTGCTATGATTGATGCAGGTTATTACAAAAAGACATCCCGCATTTATAATAACGACTGGACTGGAACTTTTACTGGCAAAGACAATGTTCACTCTATTCAAGATTTCTTAAACAATCCGCAAGCGCAGGAAAACGCCCAAATTGTTTTCAAGAAAAAGCAATGGAATTATCTTAAAGCTGTCGGAGCTCATAAATATTCAGGACAGATTATTAACGGATACAAGATAACTGATTCAGGTTTGCTTGCAGGTGCGCATCTTAAAGGTGCGGGTTGTGTCATCACCTATCTTAAAAGCAATGGTAAAGACATCAGTAAAGACGCTTTTGGTACTTCGGTAGAAAGTTATATTAAAAAGTTTGCTAATTATGATGTCAGTGCAATAACAACATAACTATAAGCTCATTTTCATATGCCCTGCAACACATATTATTAAAACCTTTCTTTATTAATCAACAGTGAATCTATATAAAACTTTGCAGGGCTTTTTATTTTAATCCGAGTTTCCGTCCGAGTTCTAGAAAAGCAGGTGAATTACACGGTAAAACCGCGGTTGTTTTCAATTGTTCGGATTGTTCTATAAGTTGTTTTGTCTCAATAATGTTATTTTTAGCACGCTGCACAACAAAAGTTTTTTTGCGGATGTCTTTTAGTATTTGTTTATCATTACCATTTAGTCTGATTCGGTTAACATATCCGTCAATGTTTGTAATATTGCCTTTTTTGCGGACATATTCCCGTAGGATTTCCAGTTCTTGAGGTGTGTAAAACTGCAAGAGATAGTCTTTTTTTACTCTTTGAGAGTGAGTAAAGTCAGAGAAATATACATTACCCCCCAATTCCTTATTGGTTTGTTCTTTTTTTGTTTCTTTTTTTTGTTCTATACATGGAGCTATCTTTTTGATATTTTCTGAGCTATCTTTTTGATGGTTGTTATCTATCAAATTTTCAGGGCACTCTTGTACGATTCTTGAAGTGAATTTGTATCTGTTAGTATATTTCCTTTCAGAAATAAGCAACCCCTCTTTATGAAGCTCCTGAATAGCTCTAATTACGCTTACCTCTGAAATGCCTAATTTCATTGCTATTGTACTTTGCTTTGGAAACATTTCACCGTGTTTTGGGTTGTAGCAGTCGCATAAATACAAAAGTACAAGTTTTGCTGTTGGTTTTAGTTTAAATTGTGACAAATTGTTAAGCACATTTTTTGTAAGTTCAAATTGTGTAAAAGCATGTGACGGCATGCTTTTAGCTGTGTTTTCTCTTCCCATAGTCTTCCCCTCTCAAAAATTTTCCATCGCCGTTACTTGCCTTTTTTGAGAAACTATGCTTTAATATAAGTGTTGAATTTATTTAAAGGCTTTGAGTGTTTCTCACCAAGGCTTTTTTGTTTTTTTAGTGGAAGTCAATAAGTTATGAAGTTAATAGGTTAATAAGTTATTAAAATTCTTATTCACTTATTAACTTTGCTCTTATTAACTTTGTTTTCATGCCATGTTAACCATCTTTTTCCATGCTTTTCAAGTAACATGACTTTTTTGTAACAAAATCGTTACTTTATATTTTAAATTCTACTTGTTTTGCTAATATTGTGTCAAGGAATAGTTAATTACTGCGGTTTATAGGTTTAACGGTTAATATATAGGTTAATGAAGGAAATAAAGAAAGGTTATTGTATGGAAAGAAAGCTTAAGTTTGCTGAATTTGCCGAACTTATTGGCACTACAGCAAAGACAGTTTACAAGATGGAAGAAAGAGAAGAGATAATCACGGTAACGGAAAAGGTGAATAACCGTCAAACAAGGCTTGTAATCACAAATGATGAGCAAATAGAATATTTTAAGGGAATTTACCGTAAATCTCCCGTAAATAACATTAATTATGAAGATATGTTAACAGACAATGAGTCTTCCGTTACAAATAATAACCATTCACAATTCAACAATAACCAGATAGTATTGAACGATGTTTATGAAAAAATCCTTTCTTTAAATGAAGAGTATACTATTAAGTTAAATAAGGTTAGTGAAGAGTTAGCGAAGGAAAAAGCGAAGGTTTATTACCTTGAAGATAAAGCAAACAAAGAACCGGAATACTTACACCAGATAAACGAATTGAACAATCAAAAAATCAAGCTGGAAAAAGAATCTGAACGGTTAGTGACGGAGAAAGAACAGTTGTTGAAAGAAAGTGACAGGTTAAAGAATGAGGGGCAGAAGTTAAGAACTTATAATAACATTCTTGTATTTCTGACTGTTACTGTAATTATAGTATTTTTACTGGTTCTTGTTTCATCGATTACTTACAATGTAGTTGTTAATAATGGTTACTATCCTGAACACGAAAAAAAACAGTCTGCTCAACAGGAAATTGTACAAGATGTACAAAAACCAGCTAAACAGACTGTAAGAAAAAAATAGGATATTAGGAATTTATGAAAAAATATCTTTCCGATATATACTTATAAGAAATATTATGAACAAAGGGGATTTTTTAATCCCCTTTGTTTGTATTATGGTTTAAATTATTTTTTAGAAGCCTTTTTGACTACTCCGTTTGGAGGAGAGAATCATCTGTTTATTCCATTTAATAAACATTCACAATGCCAGCCGCAGAATTTTCCATTTTTCCATAATTTTATAGCATAATGGGTTGTATAAGGGTTGATAGGGAAATCCACTAATGTGTAAGTATCAGGATCAATATATTTTTCAATAAAATCAATATATTTTTTTTGAAAAAAGACCGGTCTTGAAGTATAAGCAGCATAATCTCTAATCTGCATATATTCTTCTTCACCCCACCGGATTATACTTGAGTGAAAAACAATTTCTTCTCCGGATTCATATGGTATCAATTTTAACGGCAATTCTTTTATTTCTAAATTTTTTATTTTCTGTTTTTCCAGCCAATTTAATTTTAGATAGCGTTTAACTATTAAAAGTGCACCATCTGTTATATACCTACCTTTTCTGCAAGTATCTTTTCCTTTTAAAAAATCCTTAAATTTCATTTTTTTGCCTCCATAAAATCAATGCTAATACTATAATTCTTGCGCTAAATCCTTGTAAACACAGGTTTAGCAACTGCTCAATCCAGCCGTTAAGCTGCTCTATTCTATAACCCATCTCGAGGTATTCAAGCAAGGTTTCATGCAAAAATAATCGTTCTTCTATTCCTAACAACTCGCTCCCAATAATTTCCGCCTGCTTTTCTTCAAAATCTTGTCCTGTGTATGTTTGCCATCTGCTTTTAGGGTTCATTAAATCTTTGTATTTATATTTTTCTGCAAAATATCGTTTTGTACGACTGCGGACTATTCCAAAATCCTGAATGTCATTGACACTAAACAAAATATGAAAATGATTATTTCCGAGCATTGAATAGACTTGACTCATTCTTCCCCAGGTATTAACATCATCAAAAATATTTCCTTCGGCATCCTGATAGTTTTCATAGGTCTTTGTGTATGTTGGTATTTCGTTGTGAATTCGTTTTTTCGGGAGATTTTTATATGCTTCAATTGCCTCTCCCACTTCCGCAGCAGGATTGTCCGCGGTTGTAAAAATATCGTTCTGCATTTCTCTCCTCCTCGGGGTAAATAAATAATTATCCTTGTTCTTATTAATTTTAAAAAAGCCCTACTGCAGGTGGGCGATGCACCTGCAGATTTTGAAAGTAAGAAGTCAAAATGTTTAGTTGTACTAGTTATCACCGTAATACTAAGGGCTTATGCTGTTAGTCTTTTAATAACTCTGTAATCTTTGCAATATATTCTTCTTTGTTATAAATTTTTTCTTTTAGTGAAAAAGCTGCTAAATATAAAAGACCAAAAATAAATAGTAGGATAGCAAAAAGCCTTGAATGAATGTAGATTGAGTTCAGATAAAAAAGAAATCCTACACTAAAGAGATGTACTATAAAAAATACCTTTTTAAGCCAATCGCCAATATTTGTTACTGAATGTGAGAGATAAAGCACATTATCTCCGATTTTTGTTTCAAAACAATAAGTTTTCATTTTTCTTTTCCTTTCTTAATTCTCTATTTTCTAATTCTAAGGCATTGCAGCGTTTTTGCATGGCTTCATAACTTGCTTGTTTAGAAGCTTTATATTGTTGCAACTCTGCAATCTTTTCTTCTAACTCTTGCAAACAATATTCGTAGCTATCTGCGTTCTCTTTCGCCAGTTTTAGAACCTCAATATATTTCTTTTGGAGTGCTTCGTACTGGCGGGTGGTGATGTCGTATTTCTCATAAAACTCTTCAAGATAGTCGATATAACAACTGCATCGAAACTTACAACCGGTACACGGGTTAGAATTTTTAATCATTTATCGCCTCGCATTTCTGTAGGATTTCGATATTAGCTTTTTGTAAATAATCTTTATCGTTATGAGCTTGTGATAATACTGCAATTTCTTTAATCTCCTTAAGAGTTTGTTCGTATCTATTAAACCGAGCATACATTCTTGTCATTGTTGGAGAAGGCTTGGTAGCTTGACAAAATGCATCGTATAAATCTGCATATTTCTGCTGTTCGGCTTGGAGTTGGGTTTCTAGTTGTTGTATAACCTCTAATTCTTTCTTGTGGCATTCTCTAATTCCAATACATTCAGTATCTTTTCCGTATTTCCCCCACCAACACATACCTAATGATTTTTGATGACATTCATACTTCATTTGTATATCTTGAATTTCATTTATATAGTCTTTCCCACACTTTGTGGCTAAATCCTTTTTCAACTTCTCGCATTCTTCCGTCTTGCGGGCTAGTTGTTTTAATAATGCTGTCACAATACTACAAGCACCACTATGACCGAAGCCACTATATTCCCAAACATCTTTATTATTATTTCTTTTACAAATAGAGCTAAAACCATACGGACTATTTGTATTTTCAATAAGCATTAATTCAAAATCACCAACAGGTGCATTTTCAGTAGTAATTTTAATTCCTTTTCTTATCAAGTCAAAAGCTGCTGAATCGTCAATATGTTTACAACTGAATAAAATCTTACATTCTTTATTTTTACCGTCAATTATTATCTTGTCTGTCATTGTTCAATTCTCCTTTTCTTCCGCATAGCTAAAATAATAACCCTTACGGGTTATGCTGCCTCTTTTTATATTCTGGCAAATTGTAGTGTCTTTTATGCCTAAATCTTTTGCACACTCCTTTAGTGAAGTGTATATTTTACCGGTTGAATGCTCGTATATAGCACGGTTAGAGGTACATTTTTTTAATTTTGGCGGCTGCCCTGTAATTTTCCGTAAAATTCGCTCTTCTTCCTCAGTTAGAGTTGTAAACTCGTCCCAGCATTTGGAAATATACTTGTCATCCGTTAGTTCCATTAATACGCTCTCCTTTTAAAAACCCATTCTGCATTTTTAACTGCTTCTCTTACACAATTCTTGTGTTCTATATCACATTGGGTTAAAAGATAATATAGATTGTTTAAAAACATATTACGATTATTAAAATCAGAATCATGATAATATACATATTCTCCAACGGTTTCGTACAAGTCAGAAGCACAATTTATAGGTAATTCCAGAAGTTGTACAAAATTCTCTGGAATAGTAAAGTCCACCGTTGAAGTAAATCCTAGCTCTTTTGAAAGAGCGGTACATATATCGTCCATAGTTTACTCCTATTCCAGGTATCCATTTCTGAAACCCCATGCAACAAGTGTAGCGCGGTTATTTACCTGGCACATATTAAACATTTGTGCAATATGGGTTTTTGCTGTGTTCGTAGTAATAACAAGCTCCTCTGCTATTTCTTTATCGCCGTATCCTTCTGCAAGAAGTTCAAGGATTTCTTTTTTTCGTTTTGTGATGTTTATTTTTCGTTTTGTCATTGCCTTATTTTCCTTTATTTACAATTGACAGGTGAAAATACCATTCAAAAGATATTTAACCCGCCTTAAAATCGATTCTAGCTAGCTTAGATTTAATGTTTTATTTTCTTCTCGGAGGGTAAATATAATTTTAGGTATTAACTTACCATTTTCTCCGTTTGTTGTAAAAAATACATTTTGTATCTGATTGAAACTTTTCGTTCTTTTCCGTTTTCGTCTCGTTCAATTCTTGTTCTATCCACCCAGATATCTTTAATTGAATCAGGGTATTTCTTCCGTAAGTCCCTTATAATCGCGTGAGGACAGCAGATGAAGTATTTGTTGAACATTTCAAGGCTTGTTATACTGCCGTGTTTAAGCAGGTGATTCCATACTTTGCGGTGTTGTGTCATTTGCTCCTCCTTCAGGTAAATAAATCTTACCCCCTATAATCACTGTGCCCTTAGGGTATAGTTGATAAGTACATTCCCCAAATTTGCGTTTAATATCATCTTCAAGTTGTTTGAGTGGTTTGCCTATGCTTGAAACCGTGAACTCGTTTTGGTAACCTGTTGGTAGAGTTACTACGAGTAATGAATCTTCATTGGCACAAGGCTGATACTTCTCAGCTAAATATGAATGAGGCAATGCATCTAAGATATCGGGTATAGCAGGAAATGTTTTATAAGTTCTATGGGTTTGGATGTATTTTAAGCATTTTTCCCAATCATATTTTTCGTTGGAATTGTAAACAAATTCTAAAATCCTTTCCCTATAAACTACAAGGTCTTTTGCTATGTCCTCTTCTCTACGGTTTTGTATAGGATAAAATCTCAAAAGCTCTTCTAGCATTTCTTGCAATGTCATACTCATTCTTCACTCTCCAATTCTGCAAAAGCTGCTCTTACAGCTGCTCTTTGTCGTTCTTGCGCCTCTATAAAAGCCTCGTCTTTCGTTTTATAGGCAATCCTTTGACCGTTTATGTCAAATTTATCGGGGTTTTGTTTTCTATAATTGTAATATCTTCGTAATCTCTCAAAATGAGCATTGGGAAAATCAGCCTTGTACGGTTCTTCCTTACCTATCTCAATATTTCCTGAAAATTCATCTAATATCTGATTTAAAAGCTTTTCGCTAGCACACATTGCCAGTAGCTTGCCATAATTTGATGAAGAAAGATAAATGTTTGAATATTCTCCGTAGAGTTTGCAGTTGTCGTTTTCTTCTTTTTCTTCTCTACTACTACAACTAATATTATTCTTCTTATATTCTTCTATTCTTTCTTTCTTATATTCTTCTATAGGTGTTAGAGGTCTGTTAGGGGTGTGTTGATGGTGTGTTAGAGGTCTGTTAGAAGGTGTGTTAGTTTCATTTTGATACATCTCCCAATTCCGTATTATAACTTTGATTCCACCCTCTCTATGGTCTGTTAGAAGGTCTGTTAGAAATTCCAATTTTTCAAATCTTTTCAAAGCGGTTCTGACATTCTGCCTGCTAATGCCCTTCCCGCCTGCTTTTGCGATTTTATCGTAGGATGTTATAAACTCTCCAGGCTTGCAATGATAGGGTTTTCCTTTCCATTCCCATTTGTTTTCTTTCCAGTTCGCCATCTTTAAAATAGTTATAAGAATAACTTTTTGTTCTGGTGTGGAATTTAACCAAATAGGCTTGTCGAACAGCTCGCGCCATATCTTGAAAAACCCTGTCATATCGCCTCCTATAATTGTTTAGAATGGAATCTCTGAATTATCTTCTTTCTTTGCTTGTTTCTTTTGAATTTGTAAACTCCAATCAGGTGATGCGTCTTTGCGTTTGTCTGTTACCTGCCATAAAGTGATGTTTATTTCATTCAAAATAGGGTATTGAAGTTTTAGTACTTCATCTATACTTATTGAAATGTATTCTTTCCCTTCATTTTCTGTTACTTTGTGAAATCCGCTTCCTACTTGCATTGCTTGTTTTCCTTTCTTTTTAATTTCAGATAGTGTTTTGCATA
>JAMPCZ010000059.1 GCA_023665935.1 Muribaculaceae bacterium
AAATCTTCAAGTTTTTCGTCATTCGGGCGTTTACGTTGTGTTCCGTCAAAAGCTACAATATCTGCTCCTGCTTGAACTAAACTGATTACATCACTTATATTTGGCGTAATATAAACAATTTCTTTCCAGTTTTTTGGAATAACATTTGGTTTAGTTATACCAATTACAGGAATATCAAACATTGTTTTTGCGTTCTTAACATCGCGTACCCCTGCAACTCTTAATGCGCCGGCACCTCCGTTAACAACGGATTTCATCATAGCAGCCATACATTTTTCCTTATACAAAGGCTCTGATGGCATTGCCTGAACCGATACAACAATTGTTCCCTTAATTTGTCTTAAAATATCCTTCATACATGAATTATATATTAAACAAAACTTTTTGCATTATGTTATAATACTTATATTAAGTAAAAGAGGAAATGTTATATGAAAAAAACTTTAGTGAATTATCCGTACTTAACAAAAGAAGTAGAGGTATACGAAAGAGAAAACGGACATAAAATTGTACTTGCTCATAAACCGGGAGAGATGGTAAATATTTCATCCTGGGTCAAAACAGGCTCAATAAATGAAGATAATGAAAATAACGGGATTTCACATTTCCTTGAACACTTGATGTTTAAAGGTACAAACAGATTCAAGGTTGGTGAATTTGACAGAATGCTGGAATCAAAAGGGGCAATCGTAAACGCGGCAACCTGGAAAGATTATACCTTCTATTACGTGACATTACCAAAAGGTCCAAACGGAAAAGATTTTGAGCTCGCTCTTGATTTGCATGCCGATATGATGATGTATCCGACATTTCCGGCTGAAGAACTCGGAGCCCCGTTTGATATAAATGATACAACAGTGACTGACAAGCGTGAACGCCACGTTGTTATAGAAGAAATAAGAATGCGTAAGGATCAATCCTGGACAAAGGTTTACAACGCTTGTAATTACAACATGTACACTAATCATCCGTACAAGCGTGATGTTATCGGAACCCCTGAAATTATTTCAAGGTTAACTCGAGAAGATATTGATAATTATTATAGAAAATTCTATACACCAAAGAACATGACAACAATTGTTGTCGGGGATTTTGACCACGAAAAAGTATTGAACGAAATTTGCGAAAAATTTACTTTCCCGGACAGAATCGAATCAGAGATGAGAATCAATCAGATCGACACTCCGGTTCAAACAACGAAATATGTTGAAAATACGGGGAATGTTCAAACTTCATACTTGATGTTCGGATGGCTTGGAGCTAAAGCGCGCGAATTAAAACAAACAATATGTCTTGATTTGATTAGCATAATCTTTGGTGATGGTGTAAGTTCAAGACTAAACCAAAATCTTGTTGAAAACCTGCCTGATAAGATTTTTAATATGGTTTCTACCGAAAATTACCCGTTCCGTGACGGTAATAACTTCTTTATTCAGGCTAATTTTGCACCTGAATATAAAGATAAAGCCGTTGAGTTGATTAAATCAGAGTTAGCTGCTCTGTTAACCAATCCGATTACAGAAGAAGAATTGTTGAAGGCTAAAAAACGTATTAAATCAAGATTTGCAGATTCAGCAGAAACTGTTTCTGAAATCGGTGACAGCATTGGTTACTATATGACCGTTTGTGATGACTTAAAAATTGTTGAAGAATACCTGACTGATTTAGAAAGTATTACAATTTCTGATTTGGAAGACTCTATAAGACGGTATTTGTCACTTGATAACGCTGTAGTTTCATTATTGGTCCCTGAGGTTTAGAATATTGGAAACTTCGTACGACAAACAATTAGAGGAAGTAAAATCACGCTGTCTGCAGTGCAGCAAGTGTTCGCTCTGTCAAACCAGGACAAATACTGTATTTTCGGGAGGTATCCCAAATTCTAAATTAATGCTTATCGGTGAAGCACCGGGGTATTATGAAGATATGAAAGGTGAACCGTTCGTCGGAAAAGCAGGACAGTTGTTGGATAAAATATTAGGTTGTGTCGGATTTTCCAGAAAAGAAAACATTTATATATGCAACACTCTCAAATGTAGACCTCCTGAAAATCGTGATCCGCTGCCTGAAGAAAAGGCTGCTTGCCAAGAATATCTGGATAAGCAAGTCGACATTCTGAAACCCAGAATCATTCTTCTGTGCGGTCGAGTCGCGGTTAACTCATTTATTGACACAAAATTAGGCATAACAAAACTACGCGGAAAATGGTTTGAAGGTCCGCACTACTCTAAAATGATGCCTATTTTTCATCCGTCATATCTGTTACGAAACGACAGCAGAGAAAAAGGTTCTCCGAAATGGCATATGTGGCAGGACATAAAAGAAATCCGAAAAGCCTATGACATGCTGGATTTTTAGAGAGTTTTCAGCTTATAACGGCAATATTCATTGTATTTCAACTTCGTACGGTTGTCAATTATGCGAAATAATGGTAGAATTATAATGTCAAGTATTTAAAAGAGGGTTATAAAAATGGTAAGATTCAATAATAGTACGAAATTTCGGGGGGGGGTAACCTCTTAAGGCTTGTCTTTCCTGTGTCCTCGGCCGAAGCGGTTTTCCGTACGGACGGAGTCCGGATAGCGAACAGATTGAGCGAGAAGTGGCAACGCCACGAAAGCGAAACTCTGAGAGCGTGGAGGAAATCCAAGACACGGGGCACTACGCTACCAATTAATGAGAATAATGAACGATTAACGCGCTCCGCGGGGACGGCTCCGCCGTGGTACTGGTGTAAAATCCAAGACAGTGGTACGGAGTGCCGTAGGGGGTGTCAGTATTGGAGAGTATCGGACTGGATTGCTTCAGTCGCAGGCTCCTTCGCAATGACGAAACCAGGTCATTCTGACGAAAGTCAGAATCTATCCATGTTGATTCATCCCGTAAGGGGAAAAAGATTACAGGGCGAAAAATTTAAGATACTAGAACAAAGAATTATATAATGTATTCATTAGCGGAGACTGAATATATTTACGATACCTGGCCAAACCACTACGCCACCGACCGACGGATTTATGAGCTGCAAAATGGAATAACATTCTTAGTATCACTTCCTTGCCAAGATGATTACAGATATGATGAACCACATGTTATTGTCGATATAAACGGAACAAAAGGCCCTAATAAAATGGGAATAGACGGATTCCGGTTTTCATATAAAGAAGACGGTATAACACCATCTAAAAGAGCTTATCTATACGGGCAGTGTATTACAGACTCTAATTGGGCAAGGTACAAAGGCGGAACTTGCTCTTATCTTATTGCAAAAAACGGATGGAAATTCCCGCATGACTATCCGGTTAAGAAATTCTAAACTCGGAATTACTGATGCAGCCAATCAAGGCATACTTCCGTGAAATCATGCTCAAAGTGTAAAAATAAATCTTCAGCGTGACACCCATTTTTAAATTCTTTATATTCTTTAAGGCATTTTGCCTTCTCAAACAATGCTTCAGTGTGCCAAGGCAGAACGGTCGGATCCTTCTCGCCGGCAATAAACAACGTTGGAGCTTTTATTTTGTTGACGATATCAATCGGTTTAATTTTCTTTAAAAACACGGGATTTGGACGAATTGATATAAACCTGTCAATTTCAAACTTTTTAAAAGTTTCACCCCAGGCTTCTTTTTTCCACATTTTATTTTCAATTTTATCAAAATCCGAAGGTGGTGATACCGCAATAATTCGGTCAATCAGAATGCTTTTTGAGCCATAAATAAGAGCCATTGCTGCCCCAAGCGAAAATCCCGCAAGGTAAATCTTTTTATAGCCGTTTCTACGAGCATAACGGACAACCGCATCCACATCCATCAATTCAAGCGAGGTAAAGGTGTACATGCCGCCGCTTTTTCCATGACCTCGAAAATCTAACGTTATAACATCAAAATGTTTTGCAAAGAATTCTGAAATGCGCACAAACGCATCAGAATCTTTTGTCATGCACCATCCCGGCATAACTAAAACGACTGCATCATTGTTATTTTTATAATGATTGATAGCAATCCTGATTTTATCTTTAGTTATTAAATTATAAGAAAAATTAACCATAGGCCTCACACAGATAACAATTTAATTATACCCTATTTTGTAAATAAGGCAAGAGGTAGGAGTTAATTTGGCAAAAAAAAAGAGCGGGATATATCCCGCCCTTTTCGTTAATATAATAATTTAAACATTACTATTTCATTAACTCACCAACTGCTTTGTAAACACTCATACGTTTTGCAGCATCTTCTTCTGCTTGTGTATAAAGTGCTTCTGCTGCTTCAGGATTTGTTTTAAGTAATGACTTATAACGTCCTTCTGAGCGGATAAAGTCTTGGTAGCTTTCTTTAGGATCTTTAGCATCCCAAGTGAACGGTTGTTCATTTGCAGGATTGTATCTGTAAAGCGGGAAGTAACCTGCTTCAACTGCGCGTTTTTGTTCTGTTTGAGTTTTACTCATATCAATACCGTGCGCGATACAAGGAGCATAAGCAAAGATGATAGATGGTCCGTTGTAAGCTTCAGCTTCTTGGAACGCTTTAAGAGTTTGACCTCTGTCAGCACCCAATGCAACTGATGCAACATAAACATAACCATAAGACATACTCATCAAGCCCATGTTCTTCTTATAAGTACGTTTACCACCTGTAGCAAACTTCGCAACAGCACCTGTAGGCGTTGATTTAGAAGCTTGACCACCTGTATTTGAGTAAACTTCGGTATCAAGAACAAGAATATTAACGTTTTGGTTTTGAGCCAATACGTGGTCAATACCGCCGTATCCGATATCGTTTGCCCAACCGTCACCACCGATAATCCAAATTGATTTATCAGTGAAGTAGTCTTGAAGTTCGCGAACTTTCGCTAAGTCTTCACAATCAACGTCAGCGTATTTTGCAAGAACTTCTTTAGCTTTGTTTTGTGCTGCAACAGCTTCTACTGTTTTTGAATCTTCAAAATGAGCCATTGCACCTTCTAAAGCTTCTTTCAAATCAGCAGGAGTTTTTTCGCATTCAAGTACTTTTTCAACATAAGTTTTCAAAGTATCTCTGTTTTGGTCTACAGCAAGTCTCATACCATAACCAAATTCAGCGTTGTCTTCAAATAGTGAGTTAGCCCAAGCCGGTCCTCTGCCTTCCTTAGTTTTTGTATAAGGAATTGTAGGGAATGTACCTGAGTAAATTGAAGAACAGCCGGTTGCGTTAGCAACGATTGCATTTTCACCAAATAATTGTGAAACAAGTTTAACGTAAGGAGTTTCACCACAACCTGCACAAGCACCTGAGAACTCAAACAGAGGTTTTCTAAGCATTGCGCCTTTAATAGTTTTTGTTGTGTTTTTACCCATTACGTTATCAGGTAATTCATCAAAGAATTTTTCGTTAACAAGTTCACAAGCTTCAACTTCTTTTTCAATAGTTGACCAAGTAAGAGCTTGTTTTTCAGGATTTTTGTTAGCCGGACATTGATCCAAACATACACCGCATCCTGTACAATCTTCACAGTAAACCTGAACCTTGAATTTTTCACCGTTAGCATTTGGTCTGGCATCGATTGCATTGAATGATTCAGGAGCGTTCTTCATATCTTCTGCTTCAACCAATTTAGTTCTGATTGCAGCGTGAGGACATGCAGAAGCACAGATACCGCATTGTAAACAAGCTTCACTGTTCCAATGAGGAACTCTAGGTGCGATACCGCGTTTTTCAAGACAAGCTGTGCCTGTAGGGATAACACCGTCAACGCTCATCGCAGAAACCGGAATATCATCACCTTTTTGACGCATAGATGGTTCAATGATTTTCTTAGCGAATTCAGACGCATCATCAGAAATCAATTTAACATCATCAACACATCCTACACCATCCAATGTTGCAGGAACAACAACTTCTTCAGTTGCGTTAACTGCAGCATCAATAAGAGCAAGGTTCATGTTAACAACGTCATCACCTTTTTTCTTGAAGGTTTTTGTAGTCATAGCTTTCATTCCTTCAAGAGCTTGTTCAAACGGAATAATACCTGAAACTTTGAAGTATGCAACCATCATAACTGTGTTTGCTCCTTTACCTCTTAAGCCAGGTTGTTCTTTGATAAGTTTTTCAGCATCTACATTGTAGAACTTGATTTTCTTATCAATAATAGTTTTTTGTAAATCTCTTGTTAAATGAGCAAAAGCTTCTTCCTTAGAATAAGGTGAATTTAACAAGAAAGTACCGCCTTCTTTAATACCTTTTAATAGGTCATATCTGCCGACATAAGCATGAGCTGAGCAAGAGACAAAATCAGGAGCTGTGATTAAATAAGTAGATTTAATCGGGCTGTCACCGAATCTCAAGTGAGAAACAGTTACACCGAAAGACTTTTTAGAGTCATAAGCAAAGTATGCTTGGGCATCTTTGTCTGTATATTGACGGATGATCTTGATTGAGTTTTTGTTAGCACCAACAGTACCATCAGAACCCAAGCCCCAGAACATACAATTTGTAGTACCTGCAGGTTCTGTAACGATGTGTTCTTCAACTTTCAAAGATTTATGTGTTACGTCATCTTCAATACCAACTGTAAATCCGTGGAATCCGTTATTTTCGGCATGCTTGTAGATAGCAAGAACCATAGATGGTGTAAATTCTTTAGAAGACAAACCATAACGTCCGCCAATAACTCTGATATCTTTGTTTTCAAGAGCTGCAACAACATCCAGGTATAAAGGTTCGCCGATTGAACCAGGTTCTTTTGTTCTGTCAAGAACTGTAATACGTTTAACAGAAGCCGGTAGAGCTTCGTTGAATCGTTTAACATCAAATGGTCTGTATAATCTAACTTTAACCAAACCGTATTTAGTTCCGCGGGTTGAATTCAAGTATTCGATTGTTTCTTCAATAGTTTCACAACCTGAACCCATAGCCACGATTACGTCTGTTGCATCAGGTGCACCAACATAATCGAACGGATGATATTGTCTTCCTGTAACTTTAGCAACTTTATCCATGTATTCTTGAACGATGTCAGGAACTGCATCATAGTATTTGTTAACTGTTTCACGACCTTGGAAGTAAACATCAGTATTTTGTGCTCCGACTTTACATACAGGAGCTTCAGGACGAAGTGCTCTTTGTCTGAATTCTTCAATATATTTAGGTTCTACCAATGATTTAATATCTTCGTAAGAAACTTCTTCAATTTTGTGAATTTCGTGAGAAGTTCTAAATCCATCAAAGAATTGAAGGAAAGGAACTTTAGCTTTATATGTAGCCAAGTGAGCAACTAAAGCCAAATCCATTTCTTCTTGTACAGAGTTAGCGGCTAACATTGCAAAACCTGTATTACGGCAGCCCATAACGTCTGTATGGTCACCGAAGATTGCTAATGATTGAGCAGCCAAAGCACGAGCAGCTACGTGGAATACTGTAGGCAGCATTTCTCCTGCAACTTTGTGCATTACAGGAATCATAAGCAATAAACCTTGAGAGGCTGTGTATGTAGAAGTTAAAGAACCCGCAGCCAAAGCCCCGTGTACAGCACCTGCTGCACCTGCTTCAGATTGCATTTCGGCAACTCTTACTTCTTTGCCCCAAATATTTTTTTTGTGTTGTGAAGCCCATTCATCAATCCATTCACCCATAGTAGATGAAGGTGTGATTGGGTAGATAGCTGATACTTCACTCATTGCATACGCGATATGAGCGGCAGCGTAATTACCGTCAACTGTAATTGTTTTTCCCGGCATAATTATTTACCCTCCTTATTTTACTATAACTTAATTACAACTGTTCCCCTACATGATAATACAAACATATATTTTGACCAAATTTTATACGTGTAAATTTATGTTACAATTTCTTAAAATTAACTAATTTAATGTAAAATAATTATATTTATATACGTTGCTAAACATGTAGAAGTATAGGTAGTTTATGAATATACAATTTTTAACCCCGATTATAACCCCTAAGTTTAACAATAAAAACAATGAAAATTCACATAACACCGGTGTTATGTATTCAAAGCTTGCAGCTTTGAATAAAGATACTGTATGTTTTACCGGATCCCGTGATAAAGTCGTAAAAAAGGCGACAAAAGCTGCAACTACAAAATTTCGCGACATTATGTCACACAGCTACGAAAAGAACATCCCGGAATACAGAATTCTTGGTAATCGTTTAATGGACGTTTTGGAATCAATTGCAATGAAGTTCAAAGATAGAGGTGTACACTTCGACAGAGAATACTGTGAACACGGTGCCGTTAAATCTACCGAATCATTTATCTCAAAATTCATAAGAAGCGGAGAAAAACCACTAGACAGAATCCGCTCAACTTTATATGTTGAAAACCCGCACGATTTCAAGCTTATAAATGATATATTAAGCGAATTAAGAGATAGAGGTTACGAACTTGCAAAAATGCCGGGTTCTAAGAAGCCTGATTTTGATATTCGTTTAGCTGATGTTACGGCAAGCGAAATTAAACAACTGAGAAGCGATCTTCAAGACTGTATCAGCGATCCTATCCCGACAGGATATGAGGATATTCAATTCAGACTAAAAGATACTACCAAAAAGAAAGCTCCGCCGCTGGAAGTACTTATTATTTTCGGTAAAGAAACTGCTCAGGCAAAAATTAACGAATCTAAATATTCATACAACATCAGACGTGCTTTAAAAAATCTTTTGCACGTGAATAAAGTTGAAAATCCGGAAGTAAATTCACCGGCATTTAGAATTAAAAACAATATCAAAATAATTTGTGATACTTTGAGTTCGGCGATTTCAAGACCGTTGTTTACTAACGCAAAAAATGCCGACTATCTGCATGACGATGTGAGAGTTCCTGTCGAGCTCGGAGAACAGACTTGCGAATCGTTAAGAGGTTTATTGGAAGGTATCAGGGACAAAATACCAAGACATTATCGTGCAGAAACACAAAAAGTTAAATCAAACGATTACGATAATGAAATTGTAAAACTAATCAAGGCATCTCCACTTTATAAAGAAAGAAAAGATAAAACGATTTATGCTACCGATATTGTAGAGATGAGAAAAACCTTACTCTCAGAACTAAAACGGTATAGAACAGATGACAATGAGCTTATACAAAAGATTCAAGCCGCAATGGATGAAACTATAGAAAAATACGGTTCAAAACCTGCAAAAACAGCAAAAAATCACAAAGGAACAAAAAGCCAAAAACCTAAATCTTAATTATTGCAACATTTTCCACATGATAAGTGTGTGAAAACATGTCAAACGGCTGAATGCTCTCAACTTTTGCACCTTTTTCGCTCATGTATTTTAAATCACGCGCCAAAGTTGCAGGATTGCAGCTTACATAAATTATCGTATTTTTCGAAAGCCGCAATGCTTCATTTAAAGACTCTTTGGTACAACCTTTTCTTGGAGGATCTAAAATTATTACATCAAATTTTCTCTTTTCAGCCGCAAAAAATTTAGCAGCATCCATATTATGAATTTCAACATTTGAAATCTTATTTTCCTTAGCTACAACCCTTGCTAATTCACATGATTCGCGATTTTCTTCAACGCTGACAACTTTTTTACAAACATCTGATACAACAATACCAAAAGAGGTTATCCCAGCATAAGCATCAAGAACAAGCGGATTTTCAAAATTCACTGCTATATAGTCTTTAACGTACTTGAATATATTTTCAGCACTTTTTGGATTTACTTGGAAAAACGTATTAGCACCAATCTTAAAAACTTTATCCGTAATTTTTTCTTCGATAAAATCCTCTCCTATCAGACATTGTGTTGTCTTACCCAAAATAACATTAGTCTTTTTAGAATTAAAATTAACACAAACTCCGCTGACTTCATCAAATTCCTCATAAATACATTTAGCAAAAGCCTCCAAACGGTCAAATGATTTAGTCGCATTCACAACAAGCACAACCAAATTCTTACCAGTGTATTTTGAACTTCGGATTACAACATGCCTCAAATCCCCTGTGTGATTTTTTTCAACAAAACCGTTTATTCCAAAGTCAAAAGCTTTTTCCCTGATAAATTCAATAATTTTATCACAGATTTCAGGTTGAATCGGACAATATTTGATATTAACAATTTCATGACTTTTTGGTTTGTAATACCCCGCAAGAATTCGTCCGGAATTCTTTGTTCTTGATATCGGGTATTGGATTTTACAGCGATAATTCTTTATTTCAGGACTCGGAACAGAGTTACTTACTGAAACGTCAAGACCGCCGATTTTTCGCATGGTATCTTCTACAATTTGGCGTTTAACTTCAAGTTGGTAATCATAATCAATATATTGAAGCTGACATGCTCCGCAAACTTTTTGCATCGGACAAAACGGTTTAACTCTATGTTCTGATGGCGTCAGGATTTCAACAATACTTGCATTGGCATAGGATTTGTTAAGTTTATTAATCTTTACTTTCAGCAAATCTCCGGGGCAAGAATCTTCTACAAAAACGACAAAGTCGTCCACTTTTGCTAGCCCTAACCCCATATTTGTCAGCTTTTCAACTTTTACAATGTATTCATCATTTACTTTCATATAGTTATTATACATTAAATATTCTTTATAATTTAACATGTTGTTGAAATTATGATAGAATGTATACAATATTATTGACAGAGGGAGAAAAGTATGAAAAAAACGTTATTATCGCTAATGATATTGGTACCGCTGTTTACAGGCTGTACAAATATTAACACAGATATAACTATTAATGATAACAAATCAGCAGAAGTTGTCACAGAACTTACGTATTTTGGCAACCTGAATGAAGCTCGCGACGCAAATGCTGCGTTCATAATGAATAATTATCAAACATTCCTTGATAATAAGTATAAAGTAGATACAGATTTTTCTGCAGATAAATCTGTTATCAAAGCGAACAAAAAGACCGTAAATCTTGATGTTCAGGATTTAGACTTGTCATCGTTGGGCTTTTCATCTAACCTGGAAAGCGGGAAATTTATAGAACTCAAGAGAAACTTTTTAATTTCGTCATACAATATTGATTTGACTTATGATTATAACAAGGTTAAAGAGAATTTGATGCTGGCAAAAGCCGACAAATCAGAAACAAAGAAACCTGAGCTGACACCTGAATACTTCAATAAATATGCAGCGCAATCAAATGTTGATTCTGCGGATGATACATTCCAAGAGAATTTGGATGATGATACAAAAGAATTTAATATAAAATCCTTGAATGAAGCAGCTGAAAATAATATTACCTCAGACAAAGACATATTTGCAGAAATTAATATAAAAGTTCCGGCATTTGCTTCTTCAAATAACGCTGATTCATCTGCGGGCAATGTTTATACTTGGAATGTAAACAAAAACAAACCAACGGAAATTAAGCTTCAATATGTAAGATACAGCGGATTTGCCATATTATTTGTATTAGTTTTGGGTATCGGACTATTGACATTCATGACCCGAAAAATCCTAAGACACGAAACCCAAAAAAGAATAGATAATATCGACAATATCGTATAAGAATTATAGACTGTGTATCATAGAAAAAGACGGTTAAAGAACCGTCTTTTTTATTACGTTATCGGGTCTTCTGATTTGTTGTTAAGCTCATAGATTGAACACTCAGACCAATTTGATATAAATCACAAACGCAATAAAAAAAGAAGCCTGACGCTTCTTTTAATAATGGTGGGTGTTGATGCTTCAATCGTAGGCGAAGAATGAGCCATACGAGTGAAGTATGCGCAGACTACGTAAAAAATCAAGCTGATTAAGCTTAGATTTTCAAGTAAGCCAGAAGGGACGAAAAGTCCTGAAACAAAAAAAAGAGGTCTAAATCTCTTTTAAATGGTGGGTGTTGAGGGACTTGAACCCCCGACCCTCTCCTTGTAAGGGAGACGCTCTACCAACTGAGCTAAACACCCAATTAACTATTTAATATTTCTTGCTAGTGTTAATTGCTCTTCGCAAGATTAATAATACCAAGAACAAATTTTAATGTCAAGAGATTTGTTGAAACTTTTTTAAATTTTTATCGTCTAAATATGTGTAAGGATTTAGAAATAGTAGTTGGAGGTAACAGTGAGAGCAATAGCCGAAGATTATGGTGATAAGATTTTTAATGATTATACACCTGAGATTATAGATACACAAGAAGATAGCGAGATAAAAACATTCAGCGCGATTGCGCATGATGATGACATTTTGCAAACTTATTTAAAAGAAATCGGAAAGATTAAATTATTAAAAAGCAATGAAGAAAAGAGTTTAGGTAAAGCTATTAAAGAAGAAAAATCTGAAATTGCCAAACGAAAACTTATTCAGGCAAATTTAAGGCTTGTTGTAAGTATTGCGAAAAAATACATCG
>JAMPCZ010000005.1 GCA_023665935.1 Muribaculaceae bacterium
AGTATGCTGATTTTGCGATGTCTGCAAGGTTATTTGCCGCAAGTTTATACATATCTTCAAGCATATTTGATGCAATAAAATCATCTGATTCGACAATGCAAATATATTCTCCGCGTGCCAGTTTCAGCCCGATATTACATGCAGAGCCGTATCCTGAGTTCGTTTTATCAATAATTATAATTCTTTCATCCAATGTTTTATACTTTTCAAGTATTTGGTATGAAGAATCTGTTGAGCCATCGTTAATACAAATTATTTCAATCTCTTGTAAACTTTGGCTGAGTATGCTTTCTAAACATTGGCTTAAATATTTTTCCACGTTATAAACCGGTACAATTACCGATATTTTTATATTTTGCATTAGTCCTCCTTATTTGATGTATAAATTTTTTTGAATACGTTTTCAAAACATTCCATTGCTCTAGCTGCGGCTTTATCCATATCGTAGTATTTGTAGTCGCCCAATCTGCCTAAAAAATACAGATTCTGACAATTTTTTGAAAGCTTTTTGTAATTGTTATAAAGCTCAATATTTTCAGGTTTTATAATAGGATAATATCTTTCATTTTCTCCTATTTGAAAATCTGTTGAAAATTCTTTGGCGATAACGGTTTTGTCGGAATTTTCGTTCAGATAATGTTTGTATTCATGTATTCTTGTAAAATCGTAATTGTTTGGATAATTTATTACGCTATTGTTTTGGTAATAAGATAAGTCTAACTCATTAGTTTTGAACGCGACACTTCTATACGGCAGGATTCCCAATTTGTAGTCAAAGAATTCATCTATGGAACCTGTGTAGAAAATTCTTTTAAATGTGATATGCTTTAACTCTTGATATTTTGTAGAAAGCATAATCTCAATGTTCGGGTGGTTTATTATTTTTTCAATCATTTGGGTGTAACCGCCTATAGGAATTCCTTGAAATTTATCTTGAAAATATCTGTCATCTTTACTGATAAAAACCGGCACTCTTGCAGTGATTGAAGAATCAATGTCTTCAGGTTTTACGCCCCATTGTTTTATTGTATAGTTTATAAAAACTTTTTCGTAGATATAATTAGCGAGAAAATTCAATTCTTTATCCTTGGTGTTTTTTAGCTCCAAAATCGGGATTTTCGTGTTATATTCAAAATTTGCAAAAAGCTTCTTTTCAAAATTCTGCGCCATTGATTTTGGAAATACGTCATATAAGGTATTGAGATTAAACGGTATTGTTGTCTTGATTCCGTCAATGATGACGTAAACCTTATGCATATATGTGTTGAAGTTTGCAAATCTGTTGAAAAATTCCCATACTTTTTTATCGTTTGTATGAAAAATATGTGAACCGTACTTGTGGATGGTTATCCCGTTTTTGTCTTTGTAATCATAGCAATTTCCGCCTATGTGGCTCTTGCTGTCGATTAATAAAACTTTTTCATTTGCTTCTTCTGCTATTTTTCTGGCAAGTACAGTTCCGCTTATCCCCGTCCCTACTATAAGATTGATGTTTTTTGACATTATTATATCCTTTTTATGTGATGCGTTATAAAAAGAATAATTTGTAGTGAAAAAATATTTAATAAACCAAGTGTACAGATTTTAGTATAAAATTTAGCAAAATTTTATATGTCTGGGTTTTATTACGAATATGATTACATCAATTTACTTATCAAATTATCAACCAAATAAAAATAAATTACAGCCTTCGTTTGGAAGTAAAACTGCTGCAATTACAACTGAATATTTGATGCAGTTGATAAACAGCGGAAAAACAGTAAAAGAAATTAAATCTGAACTTGGAATTGCAACTGATACCTATTATAAGCTGCTTAGAGAACGAGGAATTTCATACAAAAAAATAAAAACCTCTCCGACTCCTGATATTACAAAAGAACAGCTGGCTGATTTATTGAGTCAAGGTATAACCGTTCCAAAGATATGTGAAATGCTGAAAATTACGGCTCATAAATATTATAGATTGGTTGAAAAGTTGGGCGTGAAAAATTCAAGGACTGCCAAAAGTGAAAATCGTGCAAAAGTCACGGCGGAAGCTTTGGCGCAATGTGTTAAAAAGGGAATGGCTGTAGATGATATTTGTAAATTTTTCGGGATTTCAGGCAAAGCTTATTATGATTTCTTGAAAAAATTTGGGATTAAAACTCCTGCAATGTTGAGTACTCAGCGTAATGCTTCTATTACAAAAGAACAAATAGTTAAACTGATTGATGCCGGAAAGTCTGTCAAAGAGATATCAGCAGAATTAGGTATCACTGAGAGTGCGTACACTTCTTTGGTTTCAAAGTTCGGGATTCAAACGGAAGCAAAGCTCGCAAAACAAAGACTTTCAGGTGTTACGGAGGAGTGCTTGAGAACTCTTGTCACTTCGGGTAAGTTCGTCGACGAAATTTGTGAAAAGTTAAATATTCCGGTTCGTACCTATTCAAGATTGCTTGATAAATTTGGTATTATAACGGATAGAAAAGCTGCAAAGGCTCGGGTAGCTTCTATAAAAAAAGAAGAACTCCAAGCATTGGTGGATGAGGGGTTAACTCCGAAAGAAATTTCCCGTAGGTTGAATATTCCGACTGCTTCTTTTTATAAACTATTAAAACGGTTGAAAATAGATTATACTTACGCGCACCATCAGAGAGAAATAGTTATTCCAAAAGCAAAACTTGAGGAGGCTGCAGCTTCAGGAAAGTCTGTTGATGAGATAGCAAAAGATTTGGGAATTGCTACAACTACATATCATGAAAAAGCAAAGCTGGCTCAAGTAAAAACAGTGTTTCGGGATTCTATTGATAATCTTAATGCGATACCAAAGGAAACAATACAAAAACTGTTGGACTCAGGAGAAAGTGTTGAGCAAATCTGCGAAAAATTAAATATCACTAAAGCAAATTATGTTGCACTTCTTAGAAAATATAATCTTGATACTGCGCAAAGACGTTCGCTTGAAAATATTGCCAATATTAGCAAGTCACAGGTTTTAGAGTTACGTGCCGACGGTAAAACCAATAAAGAAATCTGTACCGAATTAAATATAAGTATGCACACTCTTAG
The DNA here is from genome assembly GCA_023665935.1 of Muribaculaceae bacterium. Taxonomy (GTDB): domain Bacteria; phylum Cyanobacteriota; class Vampirovibrionia; order Gastranaerophilales; family Gastranaerophilaceae; genus Zag111. The sequence continues at coordinate 3,049 of JAMPCZ010000005.1, forward strand.
ACGGATTCTGAACGCTAATTCCGGAATGTAAAAATTTTTATATAATGTCACTCTGAATTTCACAATGTAAATAAAAAATGTCATTCTGAGGGCGAAGCCCGAAAGAATCCAGCTGATAAGTTTATATCAAAAGCTGGATTGCTTCGCTTTCACTCGCAATGACAAAATGAGCTCATCCTAAGGCTTTAGGCGAAGGAGCTCATAATAAAAAGAGATTCTTCGCTCAGAATGACGAGAATTTTGTAAGGAAGTCGTCATTGCGAGTGAAAGCGAAGCAATCCAGTCTTTTGGTAAAATTCTATCAGTTGGACTCTTTCGGTCTGCACCTCGCCGTAAATGCTACCGCTCACACTTGGCGTCAAGACTCAACGTCTAGCCGATGAGTGTTCTACTCTCGCTTCGCTCGTTATGTTATTTCATGTTGTTAGAATTTATGATAGAATACTTGTATGCAAAAACATCCAAAAGGTTTATATCTGTTATTTTTTGTAGAGATGTGGGAGAGGTTCTCCTACTATGGTATGCGGGCTTTAGTCGTATTATATATGGTTCAGAGTCTTATGTTTTCAACACAAAAAGCCGGAAATATATATGGACTTTATACTGGGTTAGTTTATTTGACACCTTTAATCGGAGGTTATTTGGCTGACAGGTATTTTGGACAGCGCAGATGTATCACAACAGGGGCTATTCTTATGTCAATTGGTTTATTCCTGCTTGCTTTTGCGCCTAAGAGTTTGTTCTTGCTTTCGTTATTTTTAATGATTAGTGCAAACGGATTCTTTAAATCCAATATCAGTTCTGTATTAGGTCTTCTTTATGGCGATAATAACGATAGAAAAGATGCAGCTTATACGATATTTTATATGGGTATCAATTTAGGTGCGTTTTTGTCACCTTTAGTCTGTGGAACTTTAGCTGTTAAATACGGATTTGAATACGGGTTTGTAACCGCCGGATGCGGTATGCTTATAGGGTTGTTTGTGTATAAACTGTTTGAAAATAAATTGCTCGGGAATTGCGGTTTGGAGCCGGTTCTAAGAAATACAAATACTGATTCTGCGAAAACAGATTTAGATATAGAGCAGAAAAACAGGTTTGCCGCACTAATAGTTTTAATGCTTTTCACAATTCCGTTTTGGATATGTTTTGAGCAGGCGGGATCTTCGCTGACGTTGTTTGCGCAATATCAAACCAATAGGAATGTCTTAGGCTTTGAAATTCCGACAGGTTATTTCCAGTCTTTAAATCCTCTGTTTATAATAACTTTGGCTCCGTTGATGTCCTTGCTTTGGGGAAGATTACGGGATAAATCCAGGGAGCCCGGTTCGGTTGAGAAGTTTGTAATATCGTTATTTTTAATTTCAATATCTTATATCGTGCTGGCAATTGCGGGATATTTGGCGGAAAGTTCTTTAGTTTCTCCATTGTGGCTTGTTGCTGCTTATTTTATTATGACGGTTTCTGAACTGTGTTTGTCCCCGATAGGTCTATCTTTAGTGTCAAAACTTGCGCCAAAACAGTTCTTGTCTTTGGCTATGGGATGTTGGTTTTTAACAAGTTTTGCGGGAAATTTAATTGCGGGATTTTTAGGCGGCAAGTATGACATTGTTACACCGTGTCAGTTGTTTACTTTTTTAGCGGTGTTTGCAATGGTCGTATGCGTTTTGTTGAGAATATGTCTACCGGCTCTTAAAAAACGTATTGGCGGCGATGTATAAATTATTTTCCTTGAATATATGTCAGAACTCCGTTTATAAATGTCAACGGATGTACAGGGCAGCCCGGGATGTATAAATCTATCGGGTATTTAGATAAAAATTCCCGGTTTAGAGTTTGACTGTTTTGGAAAACCCCGCCAGAGATTGCGCATGTTCCGCACAAGATTACAAGTTTTGGTGAAGGTACTGAGTGGTAACAGTTTTCCAGTGCATATGCCATATTTTCTGTAATAGGACCTGTAATTACTATACCGTCTGCGTGCCTTGGAGATGCGACAAAATCAATTCCAAATCTTCCCATATCAAAATTTACGTTTGAACAGGCGTTCAATTCCATTTCACATCCGTTGCAGCCTCCTGCCGAAACTTGTCGAAGCTTTAACGAATGACCGAAAATTTTTATAATTTCTTTTTTTACTTCAATAGCTGTTTTTTGATAATCTTCCCCGGTTTTATTTGGTGAAATTATCAGTTTTTCCCTGTCGGTACTTGAAAGCTTGTATTCATTAGTGAAGGTTATATTTTTGCAGGCTCTTTCGCATGCCCCGCAAAAAGTACATTTCCCCATATCAATTGTTATAGGGTTTGATGTAAGTGCTCCTGTTGGACAAATCGAGGTATCGCATTCTCCGTCAATAATCTTCGGTAAGCCTCTGAATTCTTCTTTTATTGGAGCGTTTTTAATGTCTTTTATATATTGTTTTCCTTGATAAATTTTTGATTTTAGAGTATCAAACATATTTTATTCCTTATAAATCGTTGCCTGAGTAAGAAAGGTTAAAGCTTTTATTGCACAGCGGAAAATCTGAAACCCCGTTGTTTCTTACAGCCAACGCCAGTCCGTACCAGTTGTTAAATGAAGCATCTTTTATTTTGTAGCGCGCAAGTTTTCCTTCGGTATCCGTTATTGCGATATGTACAATTTCTCCGCGCCAGCCTTCTACAATTGAAATTGTAAGTGTATCAGGGCTCATTTTATTCTCGGATTTTGTTATGATTTCGCCGTCTTGCAAGCTAAGTAGTTTTGCAAATACTTTTTTAATAATAGAATAAGATTGCAGGATTTCCTTGTATCTGAGTTTAAATCTTGCGTTTACATCTCCTGTTGCTTTAAATTTTTTCTTTTCAATATTGAGTTCAGAAATCCAATTGTCAGGGAAGTCAAACCTTGAGTCTAAATTCACACCGGCGGCTCTTGCAGCCATTCCGACCAATCCGATTTCTTCTGCCCGTTCCATACTGATAGTGCCTGTTTTTTCCAATCTTGACATTACAGTAGAATTTTTCAACATAGTATTTGTCATTCGTTCTACATCTTTTATAACTTTTTCAAATGTAGTCAACGCGTTTTTTATTTTTTCGGTGGTGAAATCATAATTCACACCGCCTACGCTGATTAACCCTCTGCCAAAACGGCTTCCGCAGAATTCTAACATTGTATTTATAACAAGAGTTCTTGTTGCTCCAAATACTGATGCGCCCATAAGGTATGCTATATCACCCGCAATAGCTCCCAAATCGCCGATATGAATTGCCATACGTTCCATTTCAAGGGCTGCAATTCGTATAAGTTCTGCTTTTTGTGGGATTGAAATCTGCCTAAGTTGTTCCATAACTTTTGAATATGCAAGATTGTGGGCTATTACGCTATCTCCGCAGATTGATTCCGCAAGTTGATTTGATGGTGACTTTAACATCAAATCTTCGATTCCGCGATGTTGATATCCAAGCATAATTTCTAAATGGTAAACGGTTTCGCCGTTACACATAAATCTAAAATGCCCCGGCTCAATTACTCCGGCATGAATCGGTCCGACCGCAACTTGGTGTACATCTTCCCCCTGCATTTCAAAGAATTCATATTTATCCTGATTGTTCCTGACCGGTTTCAACCACGGATGACCAAGCGGCTCAATCCCGAATTGTTCATAAAATTCCCGTTCAAAAATATGAAATGCAGGAATTTCTTTGGTCAGGCTCTCGTAACTTTTTTCATCCTCTGAAAATATCGCAGATGAAATATAGATAGCTCCTTCTTGGTCATCTGCAAGAGCTGCAAATAATTGAACGCCATTGTCTTCTGTCGGTTTGCCAAAAAATCCTATCGGGCGTTTTTTAAATTCAAGGATTTCGTTACGCAATTCCTGTATCGAAACTTTCGGAATATTATCTAAATTTATTTTTGAGTTGTTTTTTATTTTAATCATACTGAATCCTTTTAAAAGCTTGAAGCTGCAAGTTTTATAATATTATTTATACACGGCGGAATATATATTCCCAATACAAATACTGCAATCAGCAGTACAATTTGCGGGATATACATCCAGGCTGAAAGTTTAGTTTTTGTTTCTGTGATTAATTTAGCTTTATCTTCACTTATTTTTCCAAATGTTGTTTTTATCACGGCAGAACCTATACCGTAAAGAATTATAGTCAGCAGTAATAGGAATAATATGCATAATGCATAGTGTTTTTGTTCAATCATAGATTTTACGATTACAAATTCACTTATAAATAAAATTGATGTCGGGAATGCGCAAATTGCCAAAAATGACAAAATCCACAGCCATCCGTTTTTTTTATCCGCATTATAAAGTCCGTTGACTGATTTTATTCTTTTGGTTTGGAAAAGTTCAAGAACATTTCCGGATGTCAGGAAGAACGAAGCTTTTGCCAAAGAGTGTCCAATCAAGTGCAATATTACCGCATAATGAGCTATGCCGCCCAATGCAAGTCCGATTGCCAAAATCCCCATATTCTCAATGGAAGAATATGCAAGCATTCTTTTATAATTTTTTATGTGGTATACAAAAACAGAGGTTATAAACAGGGACATAAATCCCATCAGTAATAACAGAAATTTTGTAAAATCTGTGCAGCCTGCAATGTTCAAAATTTTTGTAACTTTAAGAATTATCAAAAATGCAGAATTTAATAACGCTGCTGATAGTAATGCCGAAATAGGTGATGGAGCTTCCGAGTGAGCGTCCGGCAGCCAAAAGTGAACCGGAGCAAGACCCATTTTTGCACCAAATCCAAACAACATAAAGATATATGCCATTTTTAACCAATTCGTATTGAATGATTTTGCGCTCAGATATAATTCATTAAAATTTAGCGAATTTATACTTTCCGATGAAATATTTAATAATATGATTCCGACAAAGGCAAGTGCAATCCCGATAGAACAAATGAATACGTATTTCCAGGCTGCTTCAATTGAATGTTTTGTCTTATTAAAATATATCAAATATGCGCTTGACAGGGTTGTTGCTTCAATTAAAATCCATGCAAGTCCTAAATCTGTACTTAATAGAGTTCCGGTCATAGACAACACAAATATTATTATCATAAATGAATATCTGCTTATCCGCTTTGCAGGCGTTTCAAAGTTTTTTGCATATCCGGTGTTGTATATTGCAACTGCAAGGAATACAACCGAAAGTACTGCTAAAAATACGGAATTTGTATTATCAACTGCAAAGTATGTTGTGCTTTTGCTGCCAATATTAAATAACGTCATCAATACAGTTATGATAAAGTGCAATACCGCATAAATGTTTATCATAGTTATATTAAATGTCTTGTTTTTTATCAGTAATGTTAAAACTGCTGCTATTATCGGAAATATTAAAAGTACATTAATCATTGTATTCGTAATCCTTTAAGTCTGATAAATTTGAAACTTCCAAATCTTTAAATTCTTTATTGATTTCATTTACAAATAAGCCTAAGATGTAAACCGCAATAAAGACATCCAGTAATACACCCATATTAACCAATATCGGCATTTCTTTGGCGACAGACAGTGACAAAAGAAATATTCCGTTTTCCATCGTAATAAATTCAATTACGTTTGAAATAATTTTGTGTTTTATCGTAATCAGCCATAAGCTTATTATTATTGTCGAGATAGATACCCCGAAAAACATCGGAGAGATAAGTTTGACACTTGAGATGTAATAATTGGAAAGCAATACGCTCCCAAGTAAAATCACACTTGAAATTACCAGGCAGTAAAAATGCGGAATATTCGCTGCGGCATCTCGGTTTGAATGAGTTTTCTTCAATACTCTGTATAAAAACCAAGGTATAACAATTGATTTTACAATCAATGTTTCAACAATCATAAAAATGAAATTTATACCTGTAGAATGTTCGCCGCAGCATATGAGGAATAGAAGTATCCCTTGAATTATCAGCAGTCTTATATGTGCGATAATTCTGCTTGTTGCTGCAAGATATAGCATTGTTAATCCAAAAAGTATTATAAAACCGTCTGTCATTTAGCCTCCAAATATCCTTGCTGCAACAAGTGCAAATACTACCAATGCCAAAGAACTCATTACAAATATGAATTCAAATACGTGGGACATTCTTATTCTTGCCATACCAGATTCTATTGTCCCGATGATTATTGAAATCAATACTATTGTTGCAAGATATAATAATATGTTTATACATTCGTTCAATCCCTGCGGAATAATCATGAAAGCAATGAGCGAAGATATTAATAACATTTTTATTCCGTTTGCCCAGGTGTATAGAGCTAAATCGCTTCCCGAATTGTCCAAAATCATTACTTCGTGTATCATTGTTAATTCCAAGTGTGTAGCCGGGTCATCAACTGGAACCCTTGAGCCTTCAATCAGAATCATTAAAAACAGTACGACAACTGCGAATATCGTAATTAATATTCCGTAGTGTCCAGCATGCGTTATTATTTGTTTTAAGCTATCAAATGTTAAATTACCGCTAAGAGCCATAATTGAACCGATTGTTATAAAAAATGCAGGTTCAACTATTGAAGTAAAACAAGCTTCTCTTGAGGCTCCCATTCCTTCAAAGCTGCTGCCGGTATCCATTGCAGAAATAAGTGCAAAGAATTTTCCAAGACTCAGCGTATATGCAAAAATCAACAATCCTCCGCCGATATTTATCAAGGATTCTCCGGAAGCTAACGGTATAAACATTGACGCAAACAAAACTGATATTATCATTACAAGCGGAGCAAGCCTAAAAACCTGCGAAGTCGTGCTGCTTATTACAAATTCTTTTTTAAGTAATTTTATAAAGTCATAGAGCGGCTGTAAAATTGACGGTCCTTTTCTTCCGCCCCAAAATGCTTTTGTCTTTTTTATTATTCCTGCCATTATAAAGGGCATAAATAGCAGAAGTATTATGTTAATTATTAAAATCATTTTATAAACAGGCTCCCAATTATAATTATGATAAGGAATATTAATCCGTATTTTATATACGATTGAATGTTTCCGCTTTGCAGTGATTCAAATTTTGACAGAAACCACTCGTCATATTTAACCAGCGGATTTATAATATAAGCTTTCTCAATATCTTCAATCTGCAAATTAAAATGCGAACTTACAGGGAAAAGTTTACGAGGTTTTTCAATATCAAATACTTTTTTAAACAGTGGAGTTAACATTGATAACAATGGACCGGAATAAGATGAGGCGGTATATTGCATTGAGTTATTAGGCTTGTTATAACCGCATCCCCAGGTTTCCAGATTCTCAACTTTACCTTTTGAATGTTTTACTTTTATTAAAATCGCAGCTCCAAGCACGACAAAAAATGCCAGTGCGTAAAGCGTAATAAAGATTAGCAGTGATATGGTTGAAAGTATATTATACCGGTTAACGTCAATGAAGAGGCTGACCGGTTTTAATACAACAGACAATGCTGCAAATGAAAATACCCCTATAAGTATAATCAGTACAGCTAAAAATGCCATCGGAATTATCATTGATTTGCTGTTGACGCTTGTTACATCGGCAGCTTTATCACTTCTTGGATTGCCTAAGAATATTGTGCTGAAAGCCTTTGTAAAACAAAGTACAGCCAAAGTTCCGACAAGAGCAAGGCTTGCTATCCCGATTGTCATTATAACCAGTGCAAAGAAATTATGTATTGATAAGCCTCTGAACATTCCCATATAAATTAAAATTTCGCTGATAAAACCGTTTAGCGGCGGAAGAGCACAAATTGCAAGAGAGGCGATTAAAAATAATGTTCCTGTATATGGCATATTTTTAATAAGTCCGCCGAGTTTTTCTATATCCCGGGTGTGGGTTTTTGTGTAAACGCTGCCGGCTGAGAGGAAAAGAAGTTCTTTAAATATTGAGTGATTCAGAATGTGTAAAATTCCGCCTGAATATCCCAAAAGTTCAACTATCGGCTGATGATATGATGCCCCGAGCATTCCAACTCCGATTCCAATCCCGATTATTCCGATATTTTCGATACTGCTATAAGCAAGAAGTTTTTTGATATCATTTTGGGTTATCGCGTATAAAATCCCGTACAGTGCTGTGATTGCCGAGATTGCAAACACAAAAAATGAAATTGTCAGTGACGGAGTTCCGATAAAGGTCAAGGCTCTTAAAATTCCGTAGATTCCGGTTTTAATCATTACACCGGACATAATTCCGCTGACATGGCTTGGGGCTGCGGGGTGAGCTTCGGGCAGCCAGTTGTGGAACGGTACAAATCCTGCTTTGGTTCCAAAACCGATAAAAAACAGTCCGAAGATAATGTTTGCAAGGTGTTTATGTCCATTCAAAATGCTTATGTAATCACTGAAATTAAAACTGTGTGATTTTACTGAAAGAATTGCGAATGCCAGCATAATGAATATTACGGAAATGTGCATAAATACCAAATATGAAATTCCCGCTTTTAATACTTCTTTTTTTTCGTGTTCAAAAATAACAAGGAAAAATGAACTTAATGACATTATTTCCCAGCAAATTATAAATCCGATTGCATTTTGACAAGTTACGACGGCTAACATTGAAGCAAGCAGGGTTTGGAAAAATATAATGTGTGCGTTCGGGTTTTTGTCAGGGTAATTTTTTAAATACCCGTTAGCGTAAAACGCTGAAACAACTCCCATTGCGCATATTATCAATATAAAAAATGCGGACAGATAATCAATTTGGAAAATAACTTTTCCGAATATTTCGTTAAAATAAAAATCCTTTATTAAGTTTTGTCCGTTTGTTAAGACTTTAAGTGCCGGAGTTGAGCAAAAGAATGCTGCAACAATATTTAAAAATCCGAGGCACAAAAGTTTATATTTTTCAGCGATAAACCTTACTGTAAACGCGCTCAAAATTATAATTAATATCCCTATAAAAAAATAACTCATTGTTCTTCCGTAGATAAATGTATTCCTGATTAAAATTTTAATTCTAACAGGAATGCTTGTCAACCGAGTTGTTTCATTTAGTAAAGTGACAAAATTAATACTGCAAAAATTTCTAAGATTCTGAATTAAGTTCAGAATAACAGAATTTTTTGCCGTATGGTTATTAAATTTTCACAGCTTTTATATTTTCAATTGCTGCATCAATGCTGTCAAACAATTCGTAATCTTTGCATTTTAACGTATTTAACATTGCAAGTGCTCGGTTTTTGTCTTCTTTACTGTGGTACGAAATATGCCATTTTGCATCTTTGGTTCTCTGCTTCGGGGGTAAGCTTTCATTTCCTGAATCAAATTTGCTGTGTTTTAAATTGTTTAAAACAAGTTTAGAAAATTCTTCATCCATTGCATAATCTATTCCTGCTTGTTCTGCCAGCAGCATTTTTCGGACTGCATTTTCTTCTTCCGGCAAAATCGGTTCTGTTATTGTCGGATCATTTCCGTATTTTTTTATTGCATATTGAATTCTGTTATGCAAGGCTTCGTCAGAAAATAGTTCTTCTAAATTTTCGACTCCGACAGGTTCTTCTTCCGGCTCTTTGTGGATACTTGTTGCAGATTTTATGTGTTTAAAATATTCCATATCCGTGTTGCTTAGTGAATGACCGAGTACGTAAATATCCTTGATGTCTTCGGCAAAAATTCCTCTCATTGCCAAGGATTGGCACATAAACCTGATATTTTCGTGGATGTGTTTGTCTGTATCGTAGAGGAATTTTTCAACATAATAAAGCCCTTCAAATCTTCTGCCGCAGGTTTTCAAAAACTCTTCAGGTTCGTGCGGATGGTGAGAATGTCCGACAATAATTGATTTTTTATCGGCGGCTTCTCCGTGTATATGAATAATATTTTGTTCTGGAACTTTGAAGTTTTTAGTAAGAGTGTCTGTATAATTGAAGTTTATAAAAATACAATTATCACCGAACTCAAAATCATTTTTGGCGGTTTCTGTATTGATAGTTCTAATCCATTGGGAAAATGCTTCTTTTAGTATTCTTTTGGCATTGTTTATGCTTTTTGACATAGCTTTTATGGCTTTTGGTTCTTTTCCGTAGAAAAGGTTTAATTTAAACGAATCTATTTTTGCCAAAGATTCTTCAAAGGTATACCAAAAAATATTATCCAAATCTTCGGGATTAAACGGATCACTATAAACCAACTCAACGTCACTTATATATTGCCGTTCGCCGTTTTCGTTTTTTATTCTTTTCTTTTTTATCCATAGTTTTCTAAGGATATCATCTCGGTGTTCAAGGTAATATTTTTGAAATCCTTTATAACTTGTATCCAGTCCCTGCCAAATATCAAAACCGTTTCCTATGATTACTAAAGTATCAATTTTATTCATAATTTCCCCAGGTTTAGTTGTTATTAGATAATAGTACAGATGTGGAAATTTGTCATTAAGAAATTTTCGGGACTAATGCAGGTGTTGCCCTCCCAGGATGGGGCGGGTTAGGGCGGGGTGATGAACGATAATTTATTGATATTTACATAATATCCTCAATAAATCGCATTGCTTCTTCGTGAATGGATTTGTTTGCGAGTTTCAAAACATTTATTCTGTTTTCACTCATATCAGGAAGTTTTTGGATTTTTCTTGTTAATTTTGCAAGAAAAGAGAATAACGGCAGCACTTCTCTGCAATTTGGTTCGATGGTTATTCCGTTGAGTTTAAAGTTAGAAAATGAAACATCTCCGGTTTTGTCATTTACGTCAACTCTTGTTATTTGCAATTCAGGATTATGCAAATCAGTATTCGCAACGGCTTTTGCTTGAAAAGTAATTTAATGCATTACGGATTTCCGAGTAATCACATCCATTGATGTCATCAGTCAGATTACATTTTATTTTTGTGACGGTAAAGTTCTTTGTGCCATTTTGTAATTTATCGTTGTTATCTATATATGGTCCAAATACACTCTTTGTTCCTTTATCTATACGTAAATTGTTTATTCCGGTGAAGGATATTGCGTTTTTCATATATTATCTCCAATTAATGTTTACCTGTTGTGAAACCGACTCCAGGTCTTGTCTGCTTGTCTTTGTAGTCGGACTCTTTGACTTTCATATTTTGGTTTTCTTTTACCGGAATAATGAAGTCATCGGCAATCAAGTCTCGGCGATTATCTTTTCTTGCGATAAGAGAAGCTTTATCTGTAAGGATTGCGATATCTCTGTTTGAAAATCCTTCTGTCAGTGCGATAACTTTTGTAAGCTCATCAGTATCAGAGGCTAATTTTTGTCCCTTCGTTCTTTTGTTGAGGTGGATTTTCAAAACCTCTCCTCGGGTCAGTGCATCCGGCAGTCCGACGTAAATTTTATCATCAAGTCTACTTCTTACAGCTTCGTCAACCATATCATACTTGTTTGTTGCACCTAAAACTACAACGTTCTTACCCCTGGCTTCTTCAATTATTTGAAGTAATGTTCCGACCATTTTAACGTCTTCTTTTGATTCGTCGCCTCTTTTTGGTGCAATTGATTCAAACTCATCTATTACTAAAAATACAGGTTTTCCAGTTTCTTCCGCAACTTTGCAGACATATTCGTATGCTTTTTGTATATTTGTTGAGCTTTCGTTGATATATTTTGAACCGGCTTTTGAAATCTTAAGTTTATACATCGGTAGCTTTGATTCTGCAACTAATGCTTCAATTGTTGTCGTTTTACCACAGCCCGGAGGTCCGTAGAACATTGTTCCGCGCGGATACTTCTTGCCGTATTCTATTTCATCAAGTTTTGCTTCTTCCGGGTTTTGAAGAGGATACAAAATCTTATCTCTAAGTAATTCTTTCACTTTTTTCATTCCGCCTACGGATTCAAGCCCGGTTGGCGAAATCGGAGTTGGGACAAATTCTTCCAAATATTTCGGGCACTTATTGCTTTTCGTTTTTGCAGGTGTATCTGTATCTTCTCCGGTTTCGATTATTTCGACAACATCTTTGTCATCAGTCGGACCGCTGTTCCAGTCTGCGTAATCGTTCAATTCGTCAGTAATTTCATCAATCCAGTGATATTCTTCTTTTGAGATTCCTCGTTTTTCACGTTCTTTTTTATAGGTTTCCAGTTCTATATCTTTGTATTTTAGCAGGGGAAATCTGTCATTTAATTCTTCAGCAAGAGCCGGTTTGATGTTTACAAGCATGGTTGCGTATATTTCCATTGCTCGGTAATTCTTTTCGGTTTCGGCTTTTCTTAATAAATCTTCTGTTTTATTACAAAGCTGATTCATCTCTAATAAATGATTGGCAACTTCTTTATTTCTTTTTGCTTTCTTTAATTTATTGTTAACCGTATCATTCAATTCTTTGTTGTAACCGAATTGTATCGGGGTATTGATTGCGTTAATTTTCATTAATATATTACTCCTTGTTACGTTTTTAAACCTTGTAAAAAATTAATTTGCTAGATGAGTTTAACTAAATTTACTTTTTGTTATAAAATATTATTGAGTTGAAGGAGAGATATATGAAAAAACTAATTTTATCTTGTGCTTTGATGCTTTCTATTGTTGGGAATGCAGGTGTTTGTTTTGCAAATTCTCATGAGAATTTATCTGCGCAGGATGCAATGAAAAAGCTTGTTGAAGGAAACGAAAGATTTGTTGAGCTAAAGGAAAAACATCCTGATGATACAAAGGCTCGTCGAAAAGAAATGATGAAAGGACAGCATCCTTTTGTTGTGATTCTGTCTTGTTCGGATTCAAGAGTTCCGCCTGAACTTATTTTTGACCAGGGTTTAGGCGATATATTTGAAATCCGTAATGCCGGTAATGTTTTGGATGAACACGTTATCGGCAGTATTGAATATGCCGTTATGCACTGCGGAGTGAAGCTTATCGTAATTATGGGACACCAGGATTGCGGTGCTATTGCTGCAACATTATCAGGTAAATCCGAAACAAAATATATTAAGTCCTTGGAAGATTCAATTCAACCTGCGGTTGAAGAGTGTAAACATCACGGCATTGAAGTTAATTCAGATAATGTGGTCAGAGCGCATGTTATGCAGGATATTGAAGAATTAATGTCACAAGATACAGACTTGGTTAAATATATGAAAGAAAATGATGTACAGCTTGTTCCGGCGTATTATCATTTGGATTCGGGCAGAGTCGAATTTTTGGCTAAGTAGGATTTTTTGATGATTGAGTATGTTGGATATTTGAAATATTTAGACAGTAGGCTTGCAAAATATTTTCAGGCTCAAGCTCCATATATTTGCTGTAAAAAAGGGTGTGCAAAATGTTGCAAATACGGTGATTATCCGTATTCTCAAACTGAAGTCGAATATTTATTGACCGGGTTTGAAAAATTACCGGAGGAATCTAAGTTATTAATCATAGATAAAATTAAGACACTCAAATCGAAAAAGCTCAAAAATCAAGATGAGAATTTTCAGTTTGAGTGTCCTTTTTTAATAAATGATGAATGCAGTGTATACGATTACCGCGGAATAATATGCAGAACCTTTGGATTAATCTCGTATCGGGAGAATGCAAATTCTAAGGTTCCGTTCTGTGCATTCGAGGGGTTAAATTATTCATCTGTTGTGGATGAAGAGAAGAAAATAATTTCAGATGAAAAATTTAGGGCTTTGAATATTGATGTAGAACCGTTAGCTTATGATATCGGGTATAAATATTTGACAAGCGAAAAATACGAAAAGGCACTTGGTTTTAAGTTCGGTGAAGTCCGCTCGTTAATTGACTGGCTGGAGTAATAAAATAAGACAGTAATATACGGGATTACAAAAACTGCAAAAATTTTGTTATTAAAACTGACACCTTAAGTGTCATCCTGAACTTGTTTCAGGATCTTATTCAAAATGACAAAATTTTAGTTTTTGTTATTACCTTTCTAAATTTTATTCGGATTTTCCTTTTATAATTTCTTCAGCTTCGGCAACTCCTTCACCGTAAGCATCAGATTCTTCCGGAGCAAGCTGTTTTAGCAGATAAAGAAAATTCCCGACGTGGACTTTTTCGTCTTCTGCAATTTCTTCTAATAATTTTTTTGAGTTTTCGTCGTCTATAGATTCTTGGATTTCTTCATACAGTTGTATCGCTTCAAATTCTGATGCGATACTGAATCTTATTGTTCTGATGAGTTCTTCTTTTGTAAGTTTTCGGTCGCTTTTTTTAGCACTGAATGGTGTTGAAAATTCCGGCATATTTATTCTCCTTATTTTTTATCACATACAGGATAAATTAACTTTTTAGGAAATAAATTCAACAGGCGGGGATAGCTTTTTGTCTGATTATAAATTTTTCAGATTAGTTTATGGTCTTGTTTGAAAAAAGAAAGGAGAAATTATGAGTTTTAATCCACTGAAAGAAAAAGGTATAAGTCTTGATAGGCAGCTTAGAACCTGGCATGAGATTGCGCATCGCCATTTTAATAAATATGATATAGATTGTTATTCCAGAACCAGACAAATTCTTATGAACGGTATTGAGGTAGAGGGCTGGAATTTTAAACATAATTTTGCAAGAAATACGGACGATGAGGAAACTCAAAGATTTCTTGCTATGACAAAAAAACTTGAAGATACCCAGCAAACAACAGTAAATTGGTTAATGCCGGCGGATCAATCCGTTTTAGAAACAACTCTTGGGTATGAGCAGGTTGCGGTAGATTTGACAGCTTGGCTTGCTCAAAATGAACCGGATGAATATGTTAAAGAAACTTTTAATTTTGGTTTATTAGAAGATTTTGACCATTTATATCGTTACAGTCAATGGGCGTACATGGAGCACGGAATTTCTCCTAATGAAATATTGCAGGGGCAAACGGATGTTATTTTTGGTCGTCCTACACAAAACCATCATAATTGTAACATGATGAGGCTGCGTAAACCTTATGATAAAACAACGGCTTCCCCGCAAACAAAGGTTAATATTTTGACACTTGTTTCCGGTGAACAACAAACGCATAATTATTATGCAGAACACGGAATGCAGTACGGAAACGAATGTTTGCGTGAAACTTATGCAGAAATTAAAGACGTAGAAGAAGAACACGTTACTATGTATGAATCCCTAATCGACCCTACCGAATCTTGGTATGAAAAACTTTTATTACATGAATTTACCGAAGTTTGTACATATTACAACTGTATGGAAGATGAAGAGGATGAAATGCTGAAGGGTGTTTGGGAACAGTTTGTAGATTACGAAATCGGACATTTGCAGGCTGCAGTTGAATTATTCAAGAAACACGAAAAACGTGATCCTGAAGAAGTTATCGGTACTGAAATTGTTTATCCGTGCAGATTTATGTCGCAGAAAGATTACGTAGCAAAGGTACTTAAAACTGAAATAGATAAACGTATTGCGCCTGAAGGTGAATATACCAAGATTAAAAACCTTCCGGATGATTGGGCAAGTTACACAATACAGGAGGAATGCAATGAAGACGGTTCTCCAACCGAAGCTACAATCCGTGCAATTGCAGCGCAAAAGGATAGAGATTTGGTCATAGCACTCTCTGAACTTGAAGAAAACAGTGTTTCACTTTTGAAAAAAGGTCTTCAACCTGATCCGCAGGCTCCGGATACGGTTACCCCGGAAGAATACGAAGAAATGGTTGAAGAAGAATTTGAATTATAAATTATATTACATAAGGAGCTTCTAATGGAGCTCCTTTTTTATTTTTCTTAATAAAATAGCAAGAAATTTGAAAATTTGTTTTTATTAATACTATAGGGAATTAGAAGGAAATTATATGGAAGTCCAAAATGTTAATCGCGTATAGGGAAGTAATGTTCGTTTAAGTAATGCTAAAAATAACCGTTTACTTGCGTTCTGTGCTAACAATGATTCTGATAGTTTCAGTAAGAAGACTGAAGGTTCAAATGATAATAAATTTACCCTAAAAGAAGCTTTAAAAAATTTTGGAAAAGGTGTTATAAGCCCTATAACAGCGTTAGTTAAACATCCGTTTATTTCTCTTGGGATGATTGCCGGGATATCGGCTGCTTGTTTTGCTGTACCTGTATTAGGACCGTTGATGACTTTAGGTTTTGGAGCTTTGAGCTTGTATGAAGTCGGAAAAGGTATGTATAATGCTATTAAAGAATATAAACATGGAAACTACGATAATTCAGAACGTGCTTTTGAAAAAATCGGTACAGGTGTTGTTGGAACTGTTCTTACTGCACTTGGGCTAAAATCCTCAGCAAAAGCAACAGTTAATATGGTAGAAACTCATAAAGCCGGAAGACCTTTATCTGCCTTTGAACAGTTAAAAATTAAAGAACGTATTGATAATAACGGATTTTTGTCTGCTCTGAAAGATAATTTAAGATTATTTAGTAAAGACGGTTTCGGGGCTATTGTTGATAGTTTTAATCCGCAAAATATAATCGCTCGATTTAAAAATACTTATAGTGTTATAAAAAATAAATCTACCGTTAATCCTGAAGAATTGCAGCGTCGTGCAAATTTATCAATCACTGAGATTGAGCAGGAAGCTTCACAAGTTTTAGATAGTGCGTTTGATAAATTTGGCATACCAAAAGATGTTCGTCCAAAACTTGAAATTATTGATGATGCCGAGCATATAAATCACTGTGGACATTATGTGGCAAAAAATCATACCATCACTTTAAATGCAGCCCCATACAAAAAAGGATTGATTGTATCGTTAGAAGATACTATTCCTCATGAAGCATTGCACGCAAAAATGTCAATTTACAGGGCATCTTTGTCTGATAAAGAAGTTCAAACAGCAATAAAAGAACTCTTACGCGACAGAATTATAAACGGAGAGCCGGAACAAATTATCAAAGAAGGATCTATAATTGGCAATCTTATGATGGAGGCACCTAAAATGTCTCCGCAAATGCGTCAGGACTTTTTACGCTATGCTGATGAATTTATCTTTGCAAACGGTGATTCTTCTGAAGCTTCTACAAAACTTGTACAGTTGCTTGATAGAAATCCGGAATTTATTGCAGCAAACGGAGGGACTAAAGATGCTGCATTAGGAGTTTTGAATAATTATGTAACTTCGCATAAAAATAGACTTACAGCTTTTCCAAAGATTGGCAGGTGTAATGTTACTCCAATTAAGCTTACTCCTGAACAGCATAAAATTGCCATAGATTCATTAAAAGAATATGTTGCAACTATTGAAGGAAATTCAAGAACTAATGGCTTTTTAAGTGACGTTTTGGGAGTATCTGAAGCTAGTTTTAACCAATACCAATTCTCTCCTGAAGAAATTTTGGCAAGAAATACAGCCGCAGAATTTGAAAAATCTAAATTGATGACATTACTTGAAGACTCATCTTTGCCTGCAGCTAAACGCAGTGAATATTTACAACGAATTCAGGATTTGGATTTCGTTTTTGAATACAATCAGGTAGGTAAAGAGTATTATGAGCTTTATACCAAACTTCTAAATAATCCTCAGGATGCGAAACTGGTAAAAGAATTGAAGGTTTTGGAAAATAGATTTAGAGAATTCGAGCTGATTAAAAATTCCGGAAATCTTGTATTAAAAACCTCAACAACTTTTCCTATAAATGCCGGTCCTTATTTCTTGCACGATAATGGCTAGATTATTGCGCCCGCCCAGACTGGGGCGGGGTTGGAAGATTTTATATTAAAAGGTCAAAAAATTCTGTCATTCTGAACTTGTTTCAGAATTTTAGAATTTTTTGACCTTTTTTTAAATTATACAATACCTTGAGCAACCATAGCTTGAGCAAGTTTTGTGAATGCTGCGATATTTGCGCCGGCAACATAATTATTGCCCAAATTGTATTTTTCAGCAGATTCTTTGCAAGAGTTGAAGATGTTAACCATAATCCTGTCAAGTTTTGAGTCAACTTCTTCAAATGTCATATAGTATCTCATACTGTTTTGACTCATTTCAATTGCAGATGTTGCAACACCGCCTGCATTTGCTGCTTTAGCCGGAGCCACAAGCACTCCTTGAGAAAGGAAGTATTCTGTCGCTTCTTTTGTACAAGGCATATTCGCACCTTCTCCTATTGCAATAACACCGTTTTCTACAAGTTTTTTAGCTGAATTTAGGGTTAATTCGTTTTGTGTTGCACAAGGTAATGCTATATCCGTCTTGATATTCCAAATCGGCGAATCGTCGTTTGTTCTTTCAATAAACTGTGCTTGAGAACGGTATTTTACATATTCGGAAATCCTGCCGCGTTCAACTTCTTTGATTTGTTTTACGATATTCAAATCAATTCCTTCCGGGTCATAAACGCAGCCTTTAGAATCACTCATAGCAACTACAAATGCTCCGTAGTTTTGAGCTTTTTGGCATGCATATATCGCAACATTGCCGGAGCCTGAAATTGTGACAGTTTTACCTTGGAGTGATTGGTTATTTGCGGCAAGCATTTCTCTCATAAAGTAAATTAACCCGAATCCTGTGGCTTCTGTTCTGGCAAGCGATCCTCCGTAAGATAACCCTTTTCCTGTCAGCACTCCGCCTTCGTAAGCATCTCTTATTCTTTTATATTGACCGAATAAATATCCGATTTCTCTTGCTCCGACACCGATATCTCCAGCCGGAACATCAACATCTTGACCTATGTGTCTTTGCAGTTCAGTCATAAAACTTTGACAGAATCTCATTATTTCGTTGTCGGATTTACCTTTCGGGTCAAAATCAGCCCCGCCTTTTCCGCCGCCAATCGGTAGCCCTGTGAGTGCGTTTTTGAAGATTTGTTCAAATCCTAAAAATTTCATAATGCTTAAGTTTACACTCGGGTGAAATCTCAATCCGCCTTTGTATGGACCTATCAAGCTGCTGAATTGGACTCTGTAACCTCTGTGAACAATTGTTTTTCCTTCATCGTTAACATATGGAACTCTAAAAGTTATAATCCTTTCAGGTTCGGTCATTCTTTCTAACAATGCAAGGTTTTCAAATTCAGGATGCTGTTCAATAACTCCTTCCAATGATGATAAAACTTCCTCTACAGCTTGGATATATTCGTTTTCATAGCAATTTTTTGTTTTAATTCCGTCTAAAACTTTTTCAATATAATTATTCATAATTCAAATACCCTTTATAATTTTGCTCTCTGTTTTTACTCTACTTCTTAATTGTCGAAATATCAAGACTTAATACTTCGTTTGTAGTATAATTCATTTACGATTAGTAAAATAAGGGGTCAATTATGTTGCAAAGATTCAAAAGATACGGTGAAGAGTTTAAAACTTTTGCGATGAGAGGGAATGTCATTGATATGGCGGTCGGTATAATTATCGGTGCTGCATTTGGAAAAGTTGTTGATTCTTTGGTTAAGGATGTTATTATGCCGCCTTTGGGATGGCTGCTTGGCAGGGTTGATTTTTCTAATTTGTATCTTGTTCTGCCAAATTATGACGGAAAATTTATCAGCTATCCGTCATTGGAATCCGCTCAGGCTGCAGGAGCTGTGACTATCAATTACGGCTTGTTCATAAATACGTTGATAAGCTTCACTATTGTATCTTTTGCGGTTTTTATCCTGATAAAAGGGATAAACAAATTAAGGGCAACAAAGACTGAAGAGTGTGAAAAGAGCGAAGTTGACACAACAAAGGAGTGTCCATATTGTTTCACGAAGATAGATGTAAGGGCGACAAAATGTCCAAATTGTACTGCCGCTTTGGATAGTTAATCTTGTTTAATATTTTGGGAGGCAAGTTTTATTGCTTTTTTAATTGAGATTGCTCTGTTTCTTATGGGCTGCATTTTTATTCGGTTAACTATTGCCGAACCAAGGTTTTTAAAATATAATCCCCATAACCCGATATTTACAGTCAAGTTTGCAGGGTGAATGTGTGATAGGGGTACAATTCCCGGGATTGTTGCCGTGGCTATTCCGTGTCCGGCTGCTGCTAATCCGCTGACTAACGCTGCATCCATGCTGCGGTTGTATTTTGCCCGTACAGTGTTTTTGTTTATGTACCTTGACATGTTTTGTCTGAGTTTTGGAAGTATTTTCATTTCTTGTCCTTTATATTTTTAGTATTAAAACCCGCGCAAATTTATTTTTGCGCCTTGCCTTAAACCTTCGAGTAACAAGAAGATTTTTTAGAACACCTTTGGTATAAATCTGTATTTAACTTTTTCCAGATAAGTTTGATATTTTTCATCTTTCATCAAGTGGCGTTCTTCCGTAATCGCTCTAAGATAATATATGTACATCCAAATCAAAACGCAAAGACAAAGTGATGCTTTTTCCTCAAATGAATAACTCGGGAAGAAACATATCGGAATCGCGCTTAAAATTATGTATAGAACCTGCATTGTATAAGACGGATGTCTTACGATATTATATGGGAATCCTGTCACTATCCCTCTGTTTGTAAGGTTTCCGGATTTTCCAAACAGTCGGGCAGTTGCAATCAGATTAATCAGATTAACAATAATTATCAGTAAGTTTAAGATTGCAAGTGTTACGGTATTGCCTACCGGTGTTCCTGTTTCGGGTGGTAATGATATAAATTTAGTAGTTAATATTGTTATAGGGTAATAACATATCAGGCAGGATAATACGCCTAAAGGTGTCGTATCTACAGACTTGATTTTGTTTTTGAATATTTTTAAATCTGTAAGATAACTGAATGCAAGTATCAGTGTTATAGCAGTCATTATCAGTTTTATCCAAACATCACCCGTGTCAACCATAAATTGACACATACTTTGCCAAAATCCTGAGCCGTCTTTTATGTATTGAATGCAGGTTATCCAAAATGTTCCGACAAATTCAAGATTATATTCTAAAGACGGCAACAATGTATTGCAAAGTAGGTTTACACTGATTACTGAGAAAAAGGTTTTCACAAATAATCCCATCATTGCTTGTTTTTCATTTTCTTTAGGCTCAATATTGTTAAGAAAATCTTTTGTGGATTCGTGTTTTTTGAATTGCCTTATAATGTATTCAAATATCGCAATATTTCCTGATTCAAGAACTGATTTTGGTTTGAGGGTAAATAGTATAATCGGGGCGATTATTACATAACACACATAATAGAATATAAAAAAGTATATGTAGTTAAATATTTCGTGCTCAATTGTTTCATAGTAGACAGGGCAATTGATTATCACTGCCAGTATAATTCCATATATAACAACAGATGACAGATAGTGTTTAAATATATCCGAAATTTTAACTTCTTGCTCCATATTCTCTCCTTATGTGTTTTTTCTTAAATAACTTTCTATAAATTCATCCAAATTACCGTCCATAACGGATTCTACATTGCCTGCTTCGCAGCCTGTTCTGTGGTCTTTTACCATTTTATACGGGTGGAAGACGTATGAGCGAATTTGTGAACCAAAGTTTATGTCAACGTTTTCACCTTTTAGCTGAGCCATTTTTTCTTCGTATTCGGCTTGTTTTATTGCGAGTAATTTCGAAACCAAAATCTGCATTGCATATTCTTTGTTTTGAAGCTGTGAACGTTCCTGCTGGCATTTTACAACAATCCCTGAGGGTTTATGAAGTATTCTTACTGCGGTTTCGACTTTGTTAACGTTCTGTCCGCCCGCACCACCGGAGCGCATTGTGCTAATCTCTAAATCATCAGGCGGAATTGTAATAGTTTTTTCAAAATCTTCAATAATAGGAGAAACTTCAACGGAGGCAAAACTCGTCTGTCTTTTTCCGTTTGCATTGAATGGTGAAATCCTGACAAGTCTGTGTACACCTTTTTCAGCTTTTGAATATCCAAAAGCGTTTCGTCCGCAAATTTTTATGGTAGCAGATTTTACACCCGCTTCTTCCCCGTCAAGTTTGTCCAGCAGTTCGGATTTCCAGCCACGCTTTTCAATCCATCTGACATACATTCGAAGCAGCATACTTGCCCAGTCTTGTGCATCTGTGCCACCTGCGCCCGCGTTAATTGTAAGTATTGCATCCGCGCTGTCATATTCGCCTGAAAGCATTTGCTCCAGTTCAAATTTTTCTATTTCTTTGCGAGTGTTTATTACCAGCTCAAAACTGTCTTTTATTAAGTCCTCATCTGATAATTCGAGCGCGGCATTTGAATCTTCAATTACGTTTTGCCAACTGTTAATCTTGCTTAAAACCTCTTTTTTATCCCTTATTTCCTGCCCGATTTTAGAAACCTTTTGTGTATCGGACCAAATTTCAGGATTTTGCATTTCGGTTTCAAGCTCGTTTAGCTCTCTTTTCAAGCCTTCCAGGTCAAAGACACTCCTTTAATTTTTCAAATTTAAGTTTTATTATCCCGAGTTCTTGTTTTAATTCTGTTTCCATATGAATATTGTATAATAAAAATCCTTGCTTGCAATTAGTGTTTCTGTTGCTATAATTAAATTCGAGAGATATTTTATGGAAGTTTTAAATTATTTCAGACAACTTTTTAAAGATAAAACTGCTATTGCGACCCAAATTTCGTTGTTTTCGTTAGCGGGAATTTTTGTGTTGTTGTTTATAAAATACACGGCATCTTGGGGGAATCTTTTTTATTCTGAAGATTTTTATATTGTGCCCCCTGAAAGTAATTTTGAGCTTTGGGTATATTTGTTTGTAGGAACGGTTTTGTCGATATATTTTACCGGTTTCTGTGTTAATTTAATCCGTAATGTATTAACCTCAAAATCTCCGGAGTTTCCTGAGATAACGCTGCGGCCTTTTGTTTATTTTATCAAGTCACTGCCTTACGGTTTATACTTGTGTGTCTGCTACTTTGTCCTATTTGTCGGCGGAGTTTTATTGCTGGTTAAGACAGGGATTGCGGGTCTATATTACACATTTGCTGCAATTATGGTCTGTCTTATACCGTTTGTTATGATGATGTTTATTCAATTTGTGCAAACTATGACTTTTACAAAGAAAAATCTTAATATTTTTAATGTGTTTAAAATCCTTGAGTTTACGCTTGGGGAGGTTATATTTTTCTCTTTGCGGCTTTTTGTCCGCCTGCTTATTCCGCTGATAGTTTCTTGCGCTCTTTTATTGTGGAAGATTCCAAAAGATTTCTTTATCCCGGTTTTACCATTTAAATTGGGTGTACTGACAGTTCTGATTTACCTTTTATTAGTATATGTATTTGTTTATTTGATTGGGCTTGCTAATATCTTTAAGGATAAAGTAAAGTTGTAACGAAGGCTTCGCCGCCTTTTTTATTCTTTTATAACTTCTATTCTTCCATCATCAACAATATCAATTGGTTTGTCTGTTTTACTCAGAATATTTTTTATACATTGGGTTGCATCAAACGGGTATTTTTTCAGGATTCGTTCAGGGTGGTTCAGAATTTGGAACCCGTCGTTGCCTTGTGCGCAATAATCGTTCAATACTGTCACATAGAATTTATCGTTGCGTGGATTGTTTATATTTATCGGGGTTTTCTTTCCTGAGCGATCAACGTATGACATTGATTTTATTTGACCGTTTGTGGTAACAGAATACTCAAGCCCTGATACGTAGAAAATTCCCGGTTTGTTTGCAACATTTGTGAAAGATTTTGCAGCTAATTTTATCGCATCAACGATTTCTTTTTCGCTGTATTTAACTTTGTAGAGTTTGTTTTGGAATGGTAAGATATCGGCTAGGATTCTGGAATCGATTTTCCCGTGTTCAAAATAACCGCGAACATTTGGTGATGGTAATATTGCCAAATCGCAATCCAAATCTTTTCTTATACAGTCTGCGATAAAGTATGCGTGCGGGTTAGGTTCTATTAAATCTTTTTTTAGTGGAGGAGGGGCGGAGTTTATGTGTCCGTAGGTTTCTCTGGCACCAAAAATCTTGTCAAATACGTATTTTATGGGTGCATATCTGCGGAAATCCCTTGTATCTCCCACATTATTTTGAACTTTTTTGATAATTCCGTTTTGGTCAAATTCCAGGTTCAGAATCCCGAAATTTTTACCATCTCTGCCGGCTTGAGTTATTACTACGGGTTCACCGGTTTGGGAGTAAAACAGGTTTTTACCTTCTTTAACGTCTTTGATTAAATCGTGAGAGTGACCGCCGAGGATTACGTCAATTCCTTGGGTTTGGTTTGCGACGATTTTGTCCATTGTGTAGCCGAGGTGAGAAAGAAGAATAATTTTATCAATCCCTTTTTGCTGGAGTTTGTTTACTTCGTGCTGGATGTCTTCTATTGTTTCTTTTGATTTACTTACGTTGATGTCACGTTGGATAATCCCCTGTTTTGAACGAGTGAATAAATCAATAGGCGACGTCCCTATGATTCCGTATTTGTGACCGTTTCGCTCCTCAATGACAGACGGATGGATTTTATTACTCCAGTGGTTTCTTGGGTTTATTTTTACGTTACTTGCAAGAAGTTTGTAATTTATTAGCGGCAAAATCATGTTAGCTTTATCCTGCATATCGTACTCGTGGTTTCCGACAGCAGAAGCCGTTATCCCCATGACTTTTTGGAACATTACAGCAAGCTGATTGGTTTTGAAGTCTTCCCCAATCATAATATCGCCGGATGATAGCTTAAATGTATCAACATCTTTTTTATTTTTATTTTGAGCATCAAATGCGTTTGATGCAGTGATGGTACGTTCCATGTTAATGGATTTACCATGATAATCGTTTATGTAAAAAATGCTGGTTTTTATGTTGTTCGCTTGGCTGCTTGGATTTATCATCAGAAATAAGTCCCTTTAGCATGAAACCACATCAAGATTTTTTTTGAGTATTGTTATATACTTTTATTTACAAAAGTTTAAAATATAGAATGATATTTTTTGTTCGCTTTGTAAAATTCAGGGTTACAGATTAATATGAGTAACCTAAAATCTCATAATCTGAATTTGCCAATGTTTTGATAATGTGTCGTAAATCTCGTTTACTTTGTCTATGACTTCAATCAGCACGATTCCGTAATTAAGACATTTGTATTCCCCCATCGGATGCAGCCCTATTCGTGTTCTTATCGCACAACCGTATTCTGTCAAAATTTCTTGCAGTTTTCCCGCTTCTTCACTCCTGTTTTCTACTGATATCCCAATTATTGCACTCATATTGTTCTCCCCTTGTTAAGTTTATTTCTGTATAAATGATATTTACCTCCATAAAAAAATAATACCCTCAACAGGTATTATCTTTTTGTTTAATTTTGGCGATAATCTACTCAATATCAAGATTATCTTCGGCTTGAAGCTGTTTTTTTCTCATTGTGTGCATTACTGCATCTACTAACATCTCATAAGACTTCGCATTTTCAATATTAGGGAATTCTTCTTTGAGTTGTGCTCTGACCATTGCTTCCAGCTCATATTCGTCAGAAAGACTTTGCAGATTATCAACACCGCTGATTTCTTCTAAGTACGCAGTGGTGCTTTTATCTAATGTATTTTTATGTGAGAAAGAAAGCCAGCGTAATTTAGGGCTAACACTTTCCTTCAATTTTTGCACTAATTTAAGATTCTTAATACGATCGAACATTTTTCTCTACCTCGATAACTTCTACTAGATACATTTTAAAGTATCCTGAAGAAAATTAATTGCTTTTTTATATTTGGAATGTTACAAAAATTAACAAAGTCTAAAACCTTGATTATACCTTGCTAAAGTCTGTTAAATATTCGTATTTGGATTTTAACAATGTTAACAAAGCGATTCTGTTGTTTTTAACATTTTCATCTTTGTCCATAACCAATACATCTTCAAAGAATTTTGAAACAGCAGGGTTAAGTTTTTCTAAGGCTTCCAAATATTTTTGATAATCGTTAGTTTCGCTTACTTCCAAAACTTCTTTATATAATACTGATTCAACCGGCTCTTTGAAAAATGCTTCATTAACTGCGGCATTGTTGGTTTCTTTCAGAATTCTTATTACTCTGTTAGCGTTTTCAACCAGCTCAGGTGAATTCAGTTTTTGTACTGTATCAACGCGTTTTACATAATCTGCGATATCAATCAGAGGATTTTTTGCAGAGCATGCTTCTAAGGTTTGTTTGTTGTATTTGTCAGTCAAGAATATAATCATTCTTTGGACAAAAAATTCATTGACTTCATCTGCGCAATCTCTTTGCACCGGTAACAGTTTCAGCGATTCTTTGATGTATTTGTCAACATTAATTTTTAACCCTGAATCAAGAATTGTTCTGATAACCCCGAGTGCTGCACGGCGAACACCCAATGGATCAGATGAGCCTGTAGGTTTTTTACCTGCTGCAAATACAGCGCATACGGTGTCTATTTTATCTGCTATACCGACGATTTGTCCTTCTATATTTTTTGCGGTATCACCTTCTGCGTTTAGCGGGAAATAGTGTTCTTTTATCCCTTGAGATACTTTTTCATTTTCTCCTGAAACTCTTGCATAGTCAGCACCGATAAACCCTTGAAGTTCGGTAAATTCAAATACAAGGTTTGTTGTCAAATCGGCTTTGCAAAGCTGAGCGGTTCTTTCTATATCTTTAGTTTCAACATTTAAGTCTTTTGCAATAGAGTTTGATAAGGTGATGAGTCTTTGGGTTTTATCAAACATTGTTCCCATACCTTTTTGGAAGGTTACACCTTTCAATGATTCAACGTAATCAGCTAAAGGTTTTTTCGTATCTTCATTGAAGAAGAATACGGCATCATCAAGTCTGGCTTTGATTACTCTGACATTACCTGCTTTGATGTTTTCAAATTCATCACCAAGGTAATTTGTCATTGTAATAAATTTGTTTGTTAATTTACCATCTTTATAAAGCGCGAAATATCTTTGATGTACCGCCATAACCGTTACTGTCACCTCTTCCGGGATATCCAAGTATCTTGGGTCAAATTCGCACATCGCAGGAACAGGGTATTCGGTGATGAAAGTTACCTCTTCCAGTAAATCCTCAGTGTAATAAGGTTTTGCACCGATTTTTGAGGCTTCTTCCTGAGCTCGTTTTACAATAATTTCTTTACGCTCGTTTTGGTCTGCAATAACCTTCACACTTTTCATTATTTCAAGATAATTTTCGGGTTTGTCGATTAGCACTTCTTGTTTATCAAATCTATGACCGCGGGAATATCTTGAGGATTCCTTATCAATAATTTTTATTTTAACTTCTTCATTATCCAAAATTGAAACAATCCATTTTATAGGACGAGAGAATTTTGTTTCGTTATATCCCCATCTCATAAAGTGTGCGCCTTGAAGTTTTAAAAATACGGACGCTACGTTTTCTTGTAATAATTCAGTAATAGATTTACCTTTGATAACGATTTTTGCGTGAACATAGTTGTCTTGAATATATAAATCATCATTGGTTAAATTATTTTTTCTTGCAAAACCTTCGCCGGCTTTTGTAAGGTTTCCGTTTTCGTCGAACGCAACATTCTTAATCGGACCTTTTACGATTTTTTCTTCATCAGCTGTTTTTGATTCCAATCCATCTATAATTAGAGCCAAACGTCTTGGGGTTGCATAAACTTTTATCTCTGAAAATTTAACTTTATTATCATTTAAAAAATTTGTAAAATTGCTGTTTAGTTGTTCAATTGCCTGCGGAATAAACTTATATGGCAATTCTTCTGTTCCGACTTCTAATAAATATATGCTCATCTTTCATCCTTTTCTTATGTGTTTTACTGTTAAAATTATAGTAAAAGCAAAGCGCATTGTAAACCTTTTGTATTAACAAAATATATTATTTCCCACATTTTTGTACCAACAAGAAACTTGGAGCAAAGAAACTCTCTTTCAATGCTTCATTATTTATTGCTTATTACGCAGAGGTCGAAAACTTAAAGTATTATTTTATTTTGTAAAGACCCAAAATCCTTTAGAGTTTGTGGTTTGGATTACTTTTCTGTTTTGCTTTTGGACAACTTCTTGATTTTTTTCTTGTTTTTTCTTTTGAAGTTTTGTTGAAGCCACGACAGTTTTATCTCTTTTTCCTTCGTTGAACGCGCCAGCCATCAATGTTGAGGTGTAAACAGGCGTGGTATGTGCGTAATCAAAAAGTATTATGCCGTTGGCAAACATCCTTCTTGTCTGATAGATTTGTCGGATTAAGTCTTCGGATGAACCGCCCATAAATGTTACAAAAAGTCCTGCAAATAAGTCGGTGGACGGAGCTTTCACTCTCATAACATCGTTCATCATTGAACCAAGCATTGAGGAATCATACGTTAAGAACAGCGGCGTAAACCCGTTTATGTAGCCTTCAGCAGACCAGGTTCTCCAATCCTGCTGCTTTGTTGCCAATGCAGAAGCCAAATCCGGAAATATTACCGTACTAATATAAACTTTTTTTTCTTTTCCTAACTGTCCGACTTGTTTTACAAAATTTGTAATTTTATTTCTTCTGTACTGGTTCCAGTCATACCACTGAACATCAGAAACTGTAAGATCCATCGGATCAATCCCTGATTGTTCTTTAAATTCGTTTCTTGCGTATTCGGTAAATCCCCAAGAATTTTGTTCGTTGGCGGAGGTTGTGTTCGGGTATCTTATGTAATCCAGGTTTATTCCGTCAGGATGGTATGTGTCGACAATTTCAGTTAATAATTCCATCAAAAATCCTTGTACTTCGGGGTTTGCAGGGTCGATGAAGTATCCGTTATGCTCTGATGTTGATTTTGTTGCAGTTGGCGAATCTGCATATTTTTTTATTTTATTCCCCCAATCCGGACGTACTGACAAAATGCTTGATTGGCAGTATTCCGGCGGTTTATTGCCTACATAGAATGATTGGAACCATATGTGAACTTTAATATCTCGTTTGTGAGCTTCTTTTATCCATGTTTTAAGCGGATCAAATCCTTCAAACTGTTCGTTTTGGATGGTGAATCCGTAGCGGTTCATTGTTTGGCTGGGGAAAATTGTTTTTCCGTGAAAATATGTTTCTAAAAATATACTGTTAAATCCGTTGGCTTTTATTTTATCAAGAGTCGAAATTATTTGTTCTTCGGTTGTTTCTGTCGGTCTTATCCACATTCCTTTCAGCTCATTTTTTATATAAGGCAATGCGGTGCGGATAGCCAGGTTCGCTGCGTCAATTGCGTCTTTGCTGTACTGCTGCAAAGTTAGTCGATTTTTTTCGTTTTCCGCCATTTTTAAGTAATTTTGTGCGGTCTGAATATGGCTTTGCGGTAGTTGATAGTTGTAATTCGGATATGAGTTTTTATAATAATCTATAATAGAATTTGCTTCGTTAATTTTTGCTTTTGCTTCGTATGTAAAACTTTCTGATGTAGTGTAAACCGTAATCGTATTGTTATCTTTATTGATATATATTTTTGAACCGACTGAGATGTTTTGTGTAATCCAGTTTTTTGCAATTCCGTGACCGCTGATTACTATGCCATTAGCCGGTATGGTTGAATCTGCACCGCTCAAAGCCGTGACAGTATTACCCTCAACAATTGCTTCTGTTCCGAATTCGTTTGTTCCGGTATGCAGCCCAAAACTCGGAGTGTATATTACAAGTTTGTTTGCGCCTCTTCCGCCCGGGAAATAAGTTGCACTGATTTTTGGGTCAAGGCTGTTATATTTTGTCGAATTTTGTTTGAATATGATTTCATTTTGACTTAGGGATATTGGGGTGAACGCAGGTAAACTTATGCTTACTTCATCTTTTGGGGTAAACGAAGTAAAATCAGGTTCTGCTGCAAATGTGTATGCTGCGCTTGCCAAAAGTATTATTGTTGTAATTATCAGTAATTTTTTTAGTGTCATTTTATTTTTGCTTTGTCTTATTGTAATATCCCGTGTCTTTATAATTTATTCCTTCGATTTCAAGGATTTTTTCAGGTATTGCCTGACTGTTTGGGTGAACCAGGAACGCTTTTTTGAAATATTGGTTTGCTCTTAACAAATCTCCGAGTTTTTCGTACATTATAGCCATTCTAATCAGAACATTGAAGTTTTCCTTGTAACCGTTTTCGAATGCCGTATTGTAGAAATATATCGCTCTTTTATAATCATTTCTTGCGTAATAGTACTCACCAAAGTAATAGTTTGTCTGCGCATTGGTTTTGTCAATTTTCAGAGCTCTAAAAAAATAGGCTTTGGCATAGCTGTTTTTGTCCTCATAATCGTAAACCCTTGCCAATTGAACTATCGGATATAAATCTTTTGGATTTATTTGGTTGAGAATAAAGTACTGTGCGCTTGCTTTTTGCAGATTTTGCTTTCTAAGCTCTTTGTCGTTTGTCTTCAATGCGTTATCAAAATAAAAATCAGCTAATTCTCTTGTTGATTGCGGATTTAACTTTGAGTAATCAATATAAGCATTGTTGTATTTTACCTGTCCGAATTCAACTGCAAAGACTGTATTATTCATAAAAATACAGCCAAGAATTGCAATTAATATGATTAGAATTTTTTTATAAATCCTGATATGTAGGTGTTGTTGATACATCATGATGGTAGAAAGAATAATCTTCTGCGGCAGGATCTGTGTACATATAGAATTTTCTTACAAATTTTACGAATTTGTTTGAACTTCTAAATTGAGCTTCATCTTTGGTGTAAGCTTCTTGTCCTGTAGCTCTTGCTTTTGAGATATTGACTATATCGGTTGTTTGAGTCGAAAATCCTTGATTTCTCATGTATTCCGCACTTGAAGTCTGTTCTACTGAAACCGCAGCAAAACAGCCTGCTTGAGCAGCAACTGCAATTATTGTAAATAATAAAAGTTTTTTCATATTCACCTCTTTTTTATAAATTATAATATTTTTTTTTAATTCTATCAATTATATTATAATTTGTTTACAAAAAAAGGTCATGGATTGTTTGGATGAGATTAATCCAAATCCGAATTTATAACTTCTGCTAATTTATCTAAAAGTTCTTCTTCCGGGACTCTTGCAATAATTTCACCTTTTTTGAACACGTAGCCTTCGTTAATTCCGCCGGCTATGCCAAAATCGGCGTGGCGAGCTTCCCCGGGTCCGTTTACGGCACATCCCATTGTTGCAATGGTTATATTTCTATCAAGATTTTTGAATCTTTCTTCAACTTTTTTCGCTAAATTAATTAAATCAATTTGGGTTCTGCCGCAAGTCGGACAAGATACAAAGTTGATCCCTTTTGTTCTGAGTTTCAAGCTTTTTAGAATCTCAAAGCCCGCATAAACTTCTTCTATCGGGTTTTCTGTTAACGAAACTCTTATTGTATCTCCGATACCTTCAGAAAGCAGGGTGCCAAGCCCGACAGAGGATTTTATTAATCCGTTTTTAAGTGTTCCTGCTTCGGTTACGCCCAAGTGCAGCGGGTAATCTACTAATTGAGCCATGTGTCTGTATGCTTCAATTGTTGTGAGTACGTCGGAGGATTTTAGTGAAACCTTTATCAAATCAAAATCAAGGTCTTCAAGTATTTTGATGTGTTTCATCGCACTTTGAGCCATTTTTTCTGCAAGAGGTATATCTTTTTCAAGTAATTCTTTTTCTAATGACCCTGCGTTAACTCCAATTCTTATTGGTACATTTTGTTGTTTTGCCAAGGTTACGACTTTTTCCACGTTTTCACGTTTGCCGATATTTCCCGGGTTTAGGCGGAGCGCGGAAATCCCGTTATTTATACATTGAATTGCCAGTCTGTAATCAAAATGGATATCCGCAATCAGAGGAACCGGGGATTGCTTCACCAGTTCTTTAATTGCTTCAGCTGCATCTTTATTCAAAACGGCAAGTCTAACCAGTTCACAGCCTGCATCTGATAGGTCTTTAATCTGTCGTATTGTTTGGTCTACATTTCGTGTGTCCGTGTTACACATTGATTGGACGCTAATCGGATTATTATTACCGATTTTTACATTTCCTATTGTAATTTCTTTTGATTTTCTTCTTTTTATCATACAATAATTGTATCACAAATCATTAAAGGAGAGGGTAAATATATGAGAATTGCGGTACTATCTGATTTACATGCTAATGCACAGGCTTTGGAGGCTGTTGTAACCGATTTAATTACACAGGGTTGTGAGCATGTTTTTTGTCTTGGTGATTTAGCTTTAGCAGGACCTCAGCCAAAAGATGTTGTGGATTATGTAATGTCGCAGGATGGTACTTGGACAGTGATTCAAGGTAATACCGATAAAATGATTGCTCAGTACGGTCCTGAAGTTATGGCGTTTTTAGAAGCTCAATATCCTGTGATGGCGAACGCTTTGGCTGATGATGTTCAGCAGTTGGATGATTCACAAAGAGCATATTTGTCTAATCTTCCGCCAATGTTGAGTTTGGATGTTGACGGTTGTTCTGTTCTTCTTGTGCACGGTTCTCCACGTGCTAACAATGAAGATATTTTGCCGGAAATGCCATTAGAGGTTATTGAAGAAATTATTGAAAGCACCCAGGAAAAGCTTATTCTTTGCGGACATACGCATGTTCCTTGCGGATATCAGACAAATTCGGGACAGACGGTAGTAAATGTCGGCAGCGTAGGAAGACCTATGACCGCAGACCCTAAGGCTTGTTATGCGATTATTGATTTTTCTCAAGGGTCGTTTGAAGTACGTCACCGATTTGTTACTTATAATAATCAGCTTGCTGCACAATTGATGTCTGAACGCGGGTTTGTCGGAGCGGACAGATTGGCGGATTTGCTTTTGACTCCTGTCGAAAGACATGTCTAGGGGTAAATGGGGTAGATATATATCCGTGAACTTTGATAAAGATTTACAAGATTTGAAAGATTCTTATCGTAAGATTTTCACTGTTATTGCAGATGATATTGATTCGCGCCTGAATAACGGTGAAACCTTAGAACAAGTGGAAACTTTTTATAGACTCGAATGTTTTGATATTTTAAAGCAAATCAGTGCGGATAGAGAACATTCCAAATGTAGCGGCTGTGGTGACTGCTGTCGTTTTGCTGTTAGTGAATTTTCACCATCTGAATTAAAACAAAAAGCAAAATCCGGGGATAATTATGCCGCTCAATTTGTAGAAACTTTCGTTCCGTATGAATCACTTGAGGATGCGAAAACCGTATATCCCGAGTATGTGGAATTTCTTGAGCAAAATTCTGACGAAGAGTTTTATATTTATCATTGTCCAAAGGTTACTGAAGATAACAGGTGTCCTGATTACGAAAATCGGCCGCAGATTTGTCGTGATTTTCCGGAGATGTCAAATCTGTTTTTACCAAAAACTTGCGCTTTTCATTCCTGGAATTTGAAATCGCAGCCTGTTTGGCTTAAACTTAATGTTATGATGGAAATAATGGATTTCTATAAGAACGTTAAAAAGGATTTATAAATTATGAAAACTTTATCAGGATTGAGTCTTGCTGAAATTGAAGAAATTACGGATTCGCTTGGGGCTACAAAATTCAGGGCACGCCAGGTTCATAATTGGATTTATTTGAAATCTGTCAGTGAAATTGATGAGATGACGGATTTATCGTTGAAGTTTCGTGAGGAATTTAAGAAAGTCGCTAAGGTTTCTGATACGAAGATTAAAGTAAAACAAGTCAGCTCGGACGGTACGATTAAGTATTTGCTTGAATTTCCTGATGGAGAGTGCGTTGAAACCGTGTTGATGAGGTTTGATAACCGCGCAAATTTAACAGCATGCGTTAGTTCTCAGGTTGGATGTGCTGTGAATTGCTCGTTTTGTGCAACCGGAAAACGCGGATTTATAAGAAATCTTACTTATGTAGAAATTATAGAGCAGGTTTTGACCATACAGCGTGATACCGGCTTGAAAGTTACAAATGTTGTGTTTATGGGGCAGGGCGAGCCGTTGTTGAATTTGAAAAACGTATTGAAAGCTATGGAGATTTTTAATGACAATTTCCAAATCGGAGCAAGAAGATTGACTGTTTCAACCTCCGGTATTGTACCTAAAATTCGAGAACTTGCCGATCTTGATATGCAATCAACACTGGCTTTATCTTTGCATGCACCAAATTCTAAAGTCCGCAGGCAATTAATGCCGATTGAAGATAAATATAATATGGATGAACTTCATAGCGCGCTAAAATATTATGTTGAAAAAACAGGTCGCAGAATTACTATTGAATACCTCTTGATTAAGGATTTGAATGATGCCGTAGAAGCTGCAAAACAGCTTGCTGTGTATTTGAAAGATATCAAGTGTAATATAAACTTGATTCCGTATAACCCTACTGAAAAGAACGATTATAAACGACCGTCAAATAATTCAATTATGCGGTTTAAATCATTGATGGAACATTCAGGGAAAAAGGTTACAGTAAGGCTTGAGCGTGGGGCAGATATTGATGCGGCGTGCGGACAGTTGCGCGGTAAGGTTTAATAATCGGACATCTTTGGCAGATCGGTGTCAAAATTGATGGTATCTGATATTTGGTAAGCTTTTTCGTAGTCTTCGTATGCTTTTTTGTACTCTTGGTAAGATTTTTCAATGCTTCTTTGAAGTTCAATCATTTCTTGTTCGTGTCTGTCTAAAATTTCGTTCATTCTATCGCGGTGTTGCTCAAGCATTATTTTACCGCCTCCGTAGGCTATTGCCAAGCATGCCATAGAGGCTGCAGCTGAAATTCTCAATGCTCTTTTGTAACCGTCTGAAGGGTTTTCATTTCTTTTATCAGCTTGGGTAAAATGCAGGTTATTTTTGTTTTTAATTGGCGCGTTATAATAATTTGTTGTAATTTGTGATATTTTCATTAGTTTTCCTTTTTTTTTATTATTAAACCCGAGGAAAATAAATTTTGCGGGGTTAGTTTTTCTTTTTGTAAGAAATTTCGTAGTCTAATATCTCAAGGATGGTTTGGAATTCTTCGTATTTGAGTGTTTTTCGCGCTAATTTGTCGGATATAACTTTAAGGTTATACGGGTAGCCGGTTTTGTCTTTCATTAATTCAGCAAGCCGTTTCATTGTCATCGCTTCTTTTGCCAGCAGTAATTTTACCTCTTCTTTTACGCTCATTTTATCCTCCATCTGTATATTACACATTTATCTTGATTTTAGGTAAGTAGTGTGTAATAATAGGTATATATGTATAATTACGAGGAGAATAATGTCAGAATGTTAAGGAAGTTTATTGCATTTACATTAGCTGAGGTCTTAATCACCCTGGGTATAATTGGTGTAGTTGCGGCAATAACTATTCCTGCTTTGATTTCAGATTATCAAAAAAGATCTACTGTCACGCAGCTTAAAAAGACATATTCTACGATATCTCAAGCTGTAAGAATGTCCGAGGCTGAGAATGGTGAACTTGCGGGATGGCATGTTGAAAGTTGTAATTATGTTGATTTTTTTGATGTGTATATCGCGCCTTTTTTAAAGGTTTCAAAATCAACTGCTTCGGCTGGTGCTTTAGTTTATTATTCGCCTGGTGGAATCAGGGACACCCGTTATGCCATTTTTCAGCGTGGAGCTGCTGTTTATACTCTGCTTTCAGGTGCGCAAATTATGATTGTCAGGAGTGGTGTTGTTAGTACTCAACAAACTGATACAAGATCAAGACTTGGACTATTGATAGATCTGAATGGTTATAAAACTCCCCCTAACAGATTTGGTCGAGATACTTTTTGGATGTCTGTTGAATCTAAGAAAGGGCTTGCACTTTCTTACCTTAGTGACGGAGAAGATATTACAAAGGTGAAAACTCGAGAACAATTGAAAAATGGTCCGTCTGCAGATGGTTACCAATGCAATAAAACAGGTCGCGGCGGCTGGTGCGGAGCTCTTATTGAAAAGGACGGGTGGACTATTGCGCCGGATTATCCTTGGTAAATTGGGACAGTGATTTCAAACACGGTTTGTGTTTTTGTTGATTTTGTCAGTTTAATGTCAGCGTTTTGTGCATTCAGATGTTTTTTGCAGATTGCGAGTCCTAATCCGCAGCCTGTTTTTTTTGTGGTGTATCCTTGTGTAAATATCTGTTCTTGTTTGTCTTTTGGGATAGGTTTTCCGTTGTTGATTATTTTGATTATTCCGATGTCTCCTTTTATTTCTGCAAGAATTTCAATTTTTCCGGCTGTATCAATTGCTTCTATTGCATTTTTTAGTATGTTAACAAGGCAGGCTGGGAATTTATTTTCATCTATTTTGATATTTGCACTGTTTTTTATAAAGATTTCAAATTCAATATCTTTAT
>JAMPCZ010000060.1 GCA_023665935.1 Muribaculaceae bacterium
TTTCTATTTTGAAAAATGTTTCGCTATCGGTATTTTGAGCGTATTCATAAGCGTTTTCGTATAATTTGTGCGCTTTTTCTATATCATTCCCTGCTTTGTATACGTCCCCTGCACAGTTATATAAGTACGCATCCTGTTTCAATTCTTCTTCATGTTCAATATTTTTAAACAGGCTTTTGAACGCTTTATATTGACCGTATGAAGCCATTGATTGTAAAGAATTATATATAACTTGCTGAACTTCAAAATATTTTTCATCTTCTTCTGAAAGATTTTTTTGTCTTGCGTTGTGATAATTTTGTACAGCATTTTTCCCTGAAAGGCGTGCATAATCTTCGGAGGCTTGAGATGTAAAATATATCGGTTTATTTAGTAATTCTACTTTCATATATTATCCTTTTATATCCAGTGTTTGGATTTTTTGATGTATACGTGTTAAATCCATATCGTTGTCCCTGATTTCAGAATCCGCTGCCCTTTTGTCCAATAGCACTTGGGCATTTTTTTCAAAGAAAGTCCGAGCTTGAGTCAGCAGACCGTCATCCTCAAAGATTTTTCCGATAGTGGAATAGATATTGGATGTATCTTCAATCTCCGGAATTGATGATTCAATGGTACTTTCTATGACATCACATTCAGAGGGGATACGTTGCTTTTGGAGATATCCCTTTTGTTCGTATGGTTTTAGCTGTATTTGATAATGTGATTTAAAATTCACACTATATGGCTGTATCCTTGTAATCATTTGTCCTAACCTTCGTAAAATCCTGCATCAGTTACATCGTCTTGGTTTGTATTATCGTAATCATGGTCGTGATCGTCGGCTATATCATCTATAAGTCCGTGCTCATCATTATTTTGATGGATTTGGTCAAAATCTCTATGATCTTGAACAGGTGTTTCTCCTGCTAACAGCGATTCGGTATGAGTATCTGTAGTTTGGGCGATTGTGGAATCCTGTGGTTTATCTTTGTGGAACAGTGTTCTTGCGTGGTCTTTGATTTCTGCAACCGAATCCATTGTGTTGTTGATGGAATCTTTGGTGCTTGTCACTGTGTTTTCAACCCCTTTTGCAACCTTTTCGATACCTGCAGGAACTAGGGTTACCGTACCGACGGCTCCGGCTGCTTTTGTTGCAAATCTTTTAAAACGAGAACCCTGGTTTTGGGAATTCGGATTTGCCGGCTGATTGCCTTGAGGTGCTCCGGTTGGTGTGTTACCTTGCTGATTTTGACCTTGTGTCTTAGAAAAATCTACGCTGTCATAACTTTCATTGTCCCAAATTAATGGTACATATACGTATTCATCGTCGTTGTTGTTTGCTGCTTTAAAGTTAACCTTATAAACATTATTACTTATCATTGTAATCGGATTAATTTTCATTTTTTACCCCCTTTAAATTCATTGTCGCAAGGTTTTGTCTTGCCAATCCGTTTTCTATATCTATTTTGTTTTGCGGAAGCCAAAGATATCGAGCTTTTCCTGTTACAAGTGCATTTACAATACTTCCTGCCAAGCCTGCCACTGCTCCAATGACTCCTGCTGCCAGTCCTGTTTTTAATTTGCCTGAGAAAATACTGCCGATTCCAGCTCCGATTCCTGCGCCTGCAATCATCCATTTTCTCATTGTTTTGTTTGTTTGAGCTATTGAATTTCTATACAGAGCTTCTTCCTCCAGAGTTAAGGTAACAGTTGTTCCTCTTGTATAATATGTCTTGGGCTGTGGATTTTGTTGAGTGAAATTCACTCTTGTAATATTATTAATTTTCATTTTCAGCCTCCAAATCTATATAGTATATAGGTTTTTTATCAATGGTAATTCTTCCTGTCGGTTTGTAGAGCTTGTTTTCAGGCTCTCTGTCCGTAGGAAATTCTATTGTTTTTACTTGTTTGAATTCATCTAAAGATTTTATTTCTTTGATAAAATGTCTTGTAAGTTCGACTTTTTCAGGTTCTGTTGAATCAACCCAAAGGGTTTCTTTTCCCCAGCCAAAGGAGCCTAAATACAAATCAATATAATCGTCTTTCCCGTCTTGGTATGAGAATTTATAACGATTTTCCGAAAGCTGGTCAATTCTTGATATGATGTATTCGGATTTTAATTTATCCAATACCGCTTTGTTTTTCAGTTGCGCAAATTCATCAGTTGGTGTTGAACCGTTTTTGATTGATTCAATTTCTGAATCGATTATTTTTGAAACTATTGGTGTTATTGTCTTTTGGGAAATTAATCTTGCGTTATATTTTTTTAGCATTTTGTCCAGTTGTTCATGGTCTTTTATTATGTTGGATTTTCGTTTAAATTCCAAAAGATTTTTAATTTTAGTTTCTTTATCAAGGTTTTCCGGAGTTAGAAGACGGTTTGTGGTTTTCAGTTCCCGTAACAAATATTGTAGAAATTCTTTTTCAGGGTTTTCCAAATATTTGTACGTTGCCTGCTGTACAATTCCCGGAATTTGTTTTGCCAAAAATGCGCCGTATTTGTTGTCAGGTGAGCAAAATTCTGCGATTACATCATATGGAATTTTCTCATAATTTAGGTTTAATGTATTTTTCTCTTGGCTATTTTTAATTTTTTGCAGATTTTTCCAGCTTTTGTAAGGCATATCAATTTTTTCGATTTCTTTGTTCGGAAGACTTTTTATATTTTGGATAAAATTATCCTGTTTTTGAACTTCGTCTTTCAACATTTTCGCGAAAGCTTCTCCATACAGCGGCGGAAAAACTATTTTATAAACTTTTTCAAGCCGGTGCAAAAGTTCCGGGTCAATTATTTGTGGATTGTCAGAAATTGAAATAATTGTAGTAGCTGCATTTGCATCGCCTGTGCGTCCCGGAATTTTAGAACAGTAATCCGCAACGCTTTTCAACATCTCAACGTTTTTGCTGTTATTTCCGAGTTTTCTTATATTGTCAAAGTCCTTTTCACTAAATACATCGTTAAAATCTTTTTTGATTTTTTCAATATCCTTTTCTGATGTATTTATATGTTTTTCAATATTATCAAACATTAAAACCGTTTTTTTACCTGTTGAGAGATATCGGACTCTCCCCTGCGGAAGCCACTTACTTAGTGTTTGTTCAAAAGAAGCATTGTCATTTACATTTGCGTGAATCTCTTTTGCATATGGTGCAATAGCCTTTTCTATACTTTCTTTGACAAGTTTTGAAACATCTTTATCAGGTGAATATATTACAACTATAGGTGCCGCAGCTGCATTACGCTCCTTAATCGGATCAATCAGAATGTTTTGTAAGTCTTTCAACTGTTCATCATAACCGCCTAAGGTGTTTTTTGTCCAATTGGCGGTGTTTCCGGCAAATGAAACATTTTTAAACATTGCTAAATCAATATTCCCCGGTAAAGTTTCAATCGGTGCTGATGGTTTATTTACTGGATTGTTTTTTATTTTTAAATTGTTATATGCGTAAGGTCTTATTGCTTGAACTAACATCTGTCATCCGCCTCCAATCTGTATTTCAAGTCACTAACGGCGAGCTTTAAGTCATTAAGCGCATCAATTAAAGATTGTGATTCTTTAAATTTAGCATCATAAGAAGAAATGAGAGCATCATCGAGAGATTCAGCACACCATTTTTGAGAGGCAATTTTTTTCAATAATTGAATACCGCGCAGGAAAGTTTCTTCCTTTATGTCGTGACCTTTAGCTGCGAAATCCGTAAGCACAAAGCAGAGTTCTTCGTCATCAGGATGTTTAGACGGAACATTGTTACCAAATTTGCCAAATACATCAATAAATCTGTTTAAAACTTTATCTGATTTAGATTCTTTCGGCAGAGTGTACATATTTTCGGCTAATTTAGTAATAGTGGTATTGATACCGTTAGGGTACTCAGCTCTGAACCCGAATTGTTCAAACATATCAAGACCGTCAAGAGCAGATTCTTCACTGACGTTCATCCTTGGAAGAACGTACTTCATGATGTAATCTTTTCTTTCAGCGTTGCTGCTAAATTCAGCTGCAGTTTTGGTTCTGATAATAGATTGATGTTCAGGAACAAGACTGTGATAAACTTCGCTCCACGCTTGTCTTAAGTGTTCACTTTCGATTTTTTCTTCGGGAGTCAAACTTCTTCCTGCGGTTCTTTTTTTGAAAGCCGCTCTAGCTTGCGTTATTCTTTCGTACGTATCAATTAATGCGTAACGCCCTGAATCTGAAGAGCCTGGCGGATTATTCGGACCATGAGGAACAGGAGGTCTTAGAGGCGGTGTTTCTGGTTCAGGAGGAATTATTGTTTCTAAATTATTTTTGGCTTTTCTAAATTTATTCAAAATAGATTTTCCTTTGAATATTAAAAGCCCTGCAAGAAGTAAACCTGCTCCTATTAAACTATATTTTTTTAAGTTCTTACGTTTTATGCTTTTATCTGTTGCTGGTGATATTTGTTCATTGACAGGTTTTGCTGCAACAGGTTGTTTCAATGAGAAGTTATCAAAATTAGATGTGAAATTAATTTTAGAAACTAACATCTGTCATCCGCCCCCAATCTGTATTTCAAGTCCTTAACGGCGAGCTTTAATTCATTAAGCGCATCAATTAAAGATTGCGACTTTTTAAATTTAGCATCATAAGAAGAAATGAGAGCATCATCGAGTGATTCAGCACACCATTTTTGACAGGCAATTTTTTCCAATAAATGAATACCGCGCAAGAAAGTTTCTTCCTTTATGTCGAGACCTTTAGCTGCGAAATCCGTAAGCACAAAGCAGAGTTCTTCGTCATCAGGATGTTTAGACGGAACATTGTTACCAAATTTGCCAAATACATCAATAAATCTGTTTAAAACTTTATCTGATTTAGATTCTTTCGGCAGAGTGTACATATTTTCGGCTAATTTAGTAATAGTGGTATTGATACCGTTAGGGTACTCAGCTCTGAACCCGAATTGTTCAAACATATCAAGACCGTCAAGAGCAGATTCTTCACTGACGTTCATCCTTGGAAGAACGTACTTCATGATGTAATCTTTTCTTTCAGCGTTGCTGCTAAATTCAGCTGCAGTTTTGGTTCTGATAATAGATTGATGTTCAGGAACAAGACTGTGATAAACTTCGCTCCACGCTTGTCTTAAGTGTTCACTTTCGATTTTTTCTTCGGGAGTCAAACTTCTTCCTGCGGTTCTTTTTTTGAAAGCCGCTCTAGCTTGCGTTATTCTTTCGTATTCGTCAATTAATGCGTAGCGATTTGGCGGTTCAGCTTTTGGTTTTTGAACTTCGACTGTCGGTTTTTTGATTTTCGGTTCTTCAATGACAGGTTCTTTTGGAGGAGTTTTTATAACCTCGTTACGCTTTGGTCTTTCAACCTGTTGACGTTTTCTTGTAGATTCCCAAGGTCGTTCATTTCTTGCCGATATCGGCGGATTAACTCTTCTGCGAGGTCTTGAAGACGGCTCTACAAAATCATCTTCACCTGTGAGCAATTTATATAACCACTGAAAGATGTTTCTGCCGGTGAAACTTGGTGATTGATTTTTCATTCCGTAATAATTTACGGTATTGTTTTTCAAGTTTCGATTCCTTGCAGTTTGGTCGTTATTAATATTATATTGAGTTAATTTTTCTATTCTCATTAGTTTTATCCCTGTTTTTTGTGAGTTTTTATGTATTCTTTTACCTTTTTCGGGTCTTTATTTAACTCATCTTGAGTTTTTAGCAGTTCAAGTTCTACACATTCATTTTCGGACAATGTTCCTGCGGCTTCTTTTTCGTATAGAGCTTCCAGGCGTAACTGCATGTTTTGGACGAAAGCTTGAAGACTTGTATTTTCTATTTTACTTATCAAACCTTTATTTCGTCTGTTTAGTAATGTCGCAAATTCTTGCATATCTTCTATGTTTCTAATTTGCGGAGATTGTTTGTAGAGGTTTACAAAATTTGAAGTATCAAGATATCTTTTGTATCTTTGTGGTTCAATATCTCTTGCCGTGTTTTCTAATTCTTCATTGAAATATACTACATAAGGTTCATCCGGGTTTTGCAAATATTTTTCAAATGCGTGTAATGAGATTTGTTTTATCATAACGTTTGAATATGCACCATCTTCTTCTGATGGCTGGATATCTTCTGTTAAGGCATCATAATTAACTCCGGATGGGTCAATGTGCAGTTCGTCTGCTCTATTTGCGGAAAAATATTTTTTTATAGAACTTCTTGCATCAATATCAAGATTCGGAATGCTATCTATCGCTGCTTCCATATCCGGTCTGTCCTTGAACAATTTTAGCTGGCTGATAATTCGTTCTTTATCTTTGAAATAGAATTTTACAACTTCGTTCAAATCCTCATCTTTAGCTGGTCCAACGTGGTAAGCATCCATTTTTTCAGGACGTTTGATGAGTTGTCTGTCAATCAAGTGTGGATGATTTGTTGTGATAAATATACTCATTGCAGATTTGTAAGAGTCGCCTTCTTCGTCATTTTCAGGGATTTCGGCAAGTACATCCAAAATTGATTTGAATTCTTTTACATCTGCGTTAGTACCTCTTTTATTAATTTCTTCCAATTTTTCCATATCGGAATCATCAAGTTCTTCGCCGTAGAAACTTTTTGCTTCGGCTGTAGACATACAGAAATATTTTTCGGCATCATCCATCAATAAAATTGTCCGTTTGCGTGTATCTTTGTACCTTGCTTGGGATTCTTTGCAGGCTGCTCTAAATTGTTTCATAAACGGTTCGGTTTCTTTCGGTACAAATCTTACGATTTCAACATCGTCAGATGCCATACTTTCGATTGAATGAAGGAAAGTTGTTTTTCCTGTGCCAGTGTCACCGTATAGAATTACGCATGGAGATACTGTTGTTTCTTCATTGTCTTTTGATGCGCTGAGTGATTCAATAAATTTTCTTATTTTGTTTTTCACAAAAGAATAACCTGCGATTCTGTCATTTAAACCGCCGTCACCATTAAGAGCTTTCTCAATCGAGTCACGCAAGCTGCCGTAATCAACAAGTTTTTTTAGTTTATCAATAAGTTGTTCCAGTTCTTTAATTCGCTGCGCGCTGTTTGCTTTGTTTGCTTCAGCAATTCTTATCAATTCTTTGTTAGCTTCATAACGAGGTTCTATTTCATCCGCGCGGCGAGATCTAGAGTAATAGTACTCAAGTTCTTTGCCTCTTAATCTTTCCAGTTCACCTTGATGACTGACTCTGTAGAGCCAATTGTGTTGGTTTCGCCACCTGCTTTCTGCCGCATCAGCCCATTTAATGGCTACTTCATAATATTTGGAATACCAATTCTTTCGAAAATCATCTCTAAAACTGTTTTCTTCTCGAGCTTTTTTTACTGCGGCACTTTCTTCTCCTTTTTTTAGTACATCAATTTCTTTTTCTGCTTCTTTGATTTGGTCTAAGTATTCCTGATTGATTTCTTCAATTGATTTTCTAACAAAATTCCCGCCAAAACTTGGGATGTTTAGCGGGAATTTTGAGGACACTGATTCATAATTCGGTAACTGTGCTGCCGGTGAATAATTTTGAATTACCGGGTTTGTTTTTTTACCGACATTTTTGTCATGTGTTTTGATACCATAATTTACACTCTTAATTGCATCAACTTTCATAAATACCCCTAAAATTTTTTATAAATAACTACACTTTTTTTACATGTAATTATAAATCCAAGGAAAAATTTATTTGATATTTTTCATTATTAAACTTAACAAAACTTATAGATTTGACTTTGAGAATTCTTTTTTCCAGCTGTAATAGAAGTAAACCGCAAGTATAGTGTAGATTCCCCACATTAATATAGTTGCAAAACATTTTGAGCCGTGCAGATATGCTTCTGTCCACATTATTGTAGAGAGAAGATTTACAACAAACCATATATGCCATTGTTCAATACAGCGTTTTACGGTTAGTATTAGCCCGCCTATTGATAATATTGAGGTTATTGAATCAATGAGCGGATTTGCATCGTGTAATTCTTTTAATATAAAATATCCGAAAAAGCATGCAAAAATTAATATTACCAAATATATCCATCTTTCTTTTTGAGAGAGTTTTGTTTTGATTATTTCCTGTGAGTCTTTTTTTAGGTGTTTACTCCAGCGGAAAATTCCAAAAATCTGCATTGGTAAATAATATGCAAGATAGAGTGATAAATTTCCATATAATCCGTTTTTCCATGATATATAACTATAGCAGAGTGTACCTGACAGTCCAAAGATATAGCAGGAAATTTTACCTTTTCCGGCAAGGATTGTATAGCTGATTCCGCAGATTGCCGAAATTAGAGCGGCTTTGGAATCATTCATAAGAAGTGAAATAAGAGCAACAAAGATTATTCCTGCCGGAAAAATTATCCTCTCAAATCTGCCCCAGCCGGACAGTTCTTTTTTTATAAATTCAACTGCTCTTTTCATTGATGTTATTATAACGTAAATTTTATAATAATGGAATATTTACATTTTGCTTTGTGTGATGTCTACTAATATTAGAGATATAAAAATGCCGATACCAAAGATTACTAACAGAATATTTACGAATAGAGCAGTGCTAAAGGGATTGGAAAAGGTTTCCGAGCACGCTATAAGTTTTTCTGCAACGACTGCACTTTTTATGTCTACTGTTGTTCGGTCTTATGCAATACATAAAACTCCGAATGTAGAAAAAGAAAATAAGCAGTACGCAATGTCGAATTCGATTGCGTCCGGCTTGATAAAATTCGGAATTGTAGAATCTGTCGCACTTCCTGTTGAATATATGGTGAAAAAAATAGACGACAATCCT
Source organism: Muribaculaceae bacterium (assembly GCA_023665935.1). Lineage (GTDB taxonomy): Bacteria > Cyanobacteriota > Vampirovibrionia > Gastranaerophilales > Gastranaerophilaceae > Zag111. The sequence goes on from JAMPCZ010000060.1 coordinate 8,755, forward strand.
CAAAAATATTTAAAAGAATCTACAATTAAGAATTTACAAAATTCAGCAGATGAACTTGTAAAATCAAGAAGTTATAAATTAATAACGCAGGTGGTGAAACTGGGAACCGGTGTAATTACGGCGGTCCCGAAAACTGTCATGACTATTGCATTAATACCTGTTATTATGGACAAAATGTTTAAATATAAAACAAAAGCGGATAAATCTGAAAAAACTTCTTCCCAATTATCGACTCCGATGTTTGGAAAAAACGTTAAATTTACCGGGTTAACCAATGGTATTGCTAAAGTTATTGATAATCCCCGGATACAAAAATGGGCAAATAAGTATCAGTATAAAGATAAAGATATCGCAAAACATGTTACGGCGGGTACCGATATACTTTTGACAAGTTCGTTTGCATATCTGACAAATAAAAGTGACAAAATTAAGGAAAATCGTAAAAAAGCACTGATTTATAATAATATAATTTCAACAGCTATTACACTTGGACTGGGATATTGGTTTGATAATTTAATTAAGTGTAAGACCGATAAATTTATTGATAAATTCAAAAAACTGAACTTGAATGACCCTAAGGTTTTGAAGTATGTTGAAGGTATAAATATTATCCGTCCGGCATTAATTTTTGCAGGAATTTATTATGGAATTCTGCCGATGTTTTCGACATTTATGGCTCAAAAGATTGATAATTACATCAAAAAACATCAATAATGGGTGAAGATGAAGTTAATAGGTTAATAAGAGAATAAGTTAATAAGTTAATAAGAAAAAGGGTGTTTAGTGCAGGATGATGACAGCATTGTTCCCTCACCAAGTTGGGGAGGGAAAATAAAAGACACAACAAACTTGTACTATCTTATTCACCTATTAACTTATTAACTTCCCCCCTAAACTATCTCCAGATTACAGAATTCCTGATACTGGCAGTATTGGCAAGGCTGTTTTGAGGTATTTCTGTTCGGTACCGGTTCAAATTTGTATTCGCGTATATCGGCGATTGCTGTTTTGAATTTTTGGAGAATATTTTGGCAGTCTTCATCTGTAAGGGAAAGTGAAAGATTTTTTGTAAATTCTTCAGGGAATATAAACGTTGTGTCTTTAACTTTTCCGCCTGTTATTTTTTCAAAATAGTATTTGTACAGCCCGATTTGGTTATAATAATCTTCGTGCTCTCCACCGTCGCAAATATTTTTGGAGGATTTTGCCTTTCCTGTTTTGTAATCATAGATTGAGTATGTTCCGTCAGAATTTTTGTCGATTCTATCAATGATTCCTTTGAATTTTATTCCGTCAAGTTCTATTTCTATTGTTTTTTCGACTTCAAACAGATTCTCAATCGGTGTTTGGCAAAGATGACTGTAGAATGTGTCTAAGGCTTTTTCTCCGCGTACGGTGTGGATTTCTCTTTGCTCGCGGCTTGTCATCGGAAGCTTTGAGAGTTCATTTTTGAACTCCTGAATAAACAGATTTTTTTCAGGGTAATTCCCGGATTTTTTTGCATAAGATACTGCGAATTCACATGCCGCGTGGACTGCTGAACCGTAACTTAATGAATCTGAGGCTTTATCTTTTGACGCAAGGTTAAGTATGTAACTGTACATATATTGCCTTGGGCATTTCATATAGATGTTGAATGAAGACGGCGAAAAGTTTTTTGAACGGAGTATATTATCAACCATCATGCAGAAATCCTGTTTGTAATCGTAATCACGTTTGACAACAGATTTTTGGATTTGGTTCCAAAATGATTCAACATCATATGAAAACGGAGTAGGTTCTTTTTCAAATAACTCTTGGATTTCTGTTATGAATGTTGTCGGGTTCTGTGCTTTTCCGTTAATACTTTCGGGATAAGATAATCTCAATGTGTGTTTTGCTCTTGTCATTCCGACATATAAAAGTTTTATGCAATCAACTGATTTTGCACATTTTCGCTCATCTTCATTTTTGTATTCTAAAACGCTTACAGGAACGTCATATCTGCCTTGTTCGCGTTTGTTTTCCCAGTTTTTTGCAAGTAGTGTCGGCATATAAACGTATTCAAATTCTCTGCCTTTTGCGCTGTAATAAGTTGATAGTTGGATAGCGTTTAACGGAACCGGAGCTTTGGCTGTTTTTATCTCAATATCATCTTTGAATGCTATATCTAAATATTCAACAAAATCTTCAAGATTAACTGTCTTGCTTATGTCTGAAAAATCGCAGGCTTCGTCCGTGAGTTTTTTAAGTCCTGCAATGTTTTCGCATCTGTTAATTTCAGAGTTTAGATAATAATCAAAGATTCCTGTTTTTGCACCAACTTCAAGTACTATATTTTTTAACGTTTCGCTTGATTTGTAACCCTGAAGATAATCGTATACCGCAGTGAAATTTTTGATTCTTTCAGGTTCCACAAATTCTGACGGGTCAAGTTTTTTCATTGAATCGATGAATGTTTTATCTATTGAACTATTTTCAAATAATTTTGCATAGTCTTTTGGGTGAATGCTGAACGGTTTATTTAAAAGCAGTTTAAAAATTTTATCTGAATTAAGTTCAGGATTAACCAGCATTTGCAAATAATAGTACAAAACTATGGATGATTTTATTGAGAAAATACTTTTGCCTTCTTTTAGTTCAAACGGGATATTTCTGGACTTTAGAAGTTCTGCGAATGTATCAAGTTCGGCGTTAGATTTAGCAAGTATTGCAATTTGAGATAAATCTTTTTCTTTGGAATCCTTATTTGTCGGACAATTTTCTGAATTTATCAGGGCTTCAATTTCATCAACTATTTCGTTGTATTCTTGAAGAATATCTGCGTATTTGTAACAGCGAACTTTTATATTTTTATCTTTCAAGTTTTCATTTACGCTGATTAGTTCTTTTGAAATATTATATTTTTCAAATTTCGGATTAGCTTCAAGTCTTGTAGAATCTTGCTTGACTATTGCTCGGGAAGCTTCAAGTATATTTTGTGTTGAGCGCATATTATTTTTCAAGCAAATAACTTGTGTTTGAGGAAATTCGGTCAAGAATTTTTCGATAGTGTCGATTCTTGCTCCTTGGAATCCGTAAATAATTTGGTCGTCATCACCAACGACAAAAACGTTTTCACTTTTTAGTGCTTTAGTAAGATTAAAAACGATTGAGTTTTGGGATTGGTTTGTGTCTTGGTATTCATCGACCAGGATGTATTCGTAATTGTTTGCAATTTTGTCTAAAAACCCCGGGCTTAATTCAAATTTGTCCAGCACAAATCCTATCATATCGTTAAAATCAAGATAACGGTTTTTCTCCATCTTTGATTTGTATAATTCGTAGAAGTCCCATAATTCTTTTGCTTTTGCAATTCTATCTTCTTGTTCTTTGATATTTTTCTCTAACGTCGCTGTTCGTATTGCCCCTTTTTTGCGTTTTTCTTCAAGTTCAAGTCGGTATTTGTTTAGCTGTGGAACCCAGTCAGGGTTTTGTTCCAGGTTGTTGAAGTATTCTTCTTTTGTGTAGCGGTTACGTTTGATAATTTCTATGCGGTTAAAGATTTTATCAATCAAT
>JAMPCZ010000061.1 GCA_023665935.1 Muribaculaceae bacterium
AAGTTGGGATACATTCGGTTGGCGCGTATTCAGGTAAGCCGGGTGGTGGTGCTCTGATTATTGATGCTGATAAGGTTGATGAATATGCTGCTAAAAGACGCTCTATTGAAAGAAAAAATAAGGTTTTAGATTGGGTAATGCTTGTAGGTTCAGCAGGATTGGCAACAGCCGCTCATGAAACAATTAACTTTGGCGGTAAGTTTGGAAAAGTATTAGGCGCAGTCGTTGCAGGTGTTTCAGGTCTAGCTCTTTTATTTAAAGCATCTAAAGCCTATAGATGTTCCCAAGTTGGGAAACTCAATGATCGTATGGATGTAAAATATGAAGAAAGTTTTAGGCTCGCGCTTAATCCTGATTATGTTAAGGCTGAAAAGCCGAGCAGGTCTTGTCCTCCCGGGCACGAAAGCTGTGAGTAAATAATTTTGTTGTGTACTTTCTCAAGATGACCCGGCTGTGTCATTCTGAGGCTTTAGCTGAGGATTGTCTTGAGTTATGAGATTGTTCGGTTGCTGATGCTTACTCATAATGACAAGTTGAAATTTTTAGTCATAAATTTCTTCCTGATTTACAATTTTATTACAATTAAATTTCTTGTATGGGTTTCTTCAAGTGGCAGGGTGTATTCTAAAATATCAATTATTTTCGCGTTGTATTTTTTTAGAACTTTTTGTGCGTCATCTATTTCTTCTTGGGTTTTTCGTGATTTATAGGCGATAAAATACCCGCCCTTTTTAAGTTTTGGAAGAGCGTATTCGCAAATTTTATCAAGTCTTGATACTGCGCGGGATGTGACTATATCAAATTCTCCGTCAAGATTTTCAACTCGTGAACATATAGCGTTGAGGTTTTTCAGCCCCAGTTTTTCTCCTATTGTGGTGACTGCGCGGATTTTTTTTGCGATACTGTCGACGGCGGTTACTTTTATTTCAGGGTAAGTTATTGCAATCGGAACTGAGGGAAATCCGCCGCCCGTGCCGATATCAAGCAGGGTTGATGCGCTGTCGTATTTTTCAAAAAATGCTTGAATTGAAAGTGAATCAAAAATGTGTTTTTCCCACAAAAATTTTTCATCATTTTTCGAAATTAAGTTAATTTTTGAATTTTCTTCCAAGAAAATTTCCATATAATTTTTATAAAATTCTTTATTTTGCATATTTTTCCTGATATTGATTAAGTAGTGTTTCCGGGATTCTTCGTTTTATGTCGTCAAGACGCGAGGTAATTTTATTCAAATTATCTTTAGTAAACGAACTTTGAGCGACATTATAAGCTTGGATTGAGTATTTATAAGCGTTTTCATAATTCTTTCTTAAGAAATAATAATCGGCAAGCTCAAGTGAAGCGTTTGCTATATAGAATGTTTCATTAAGTTTTTGGGCATATTCAAGAGCTTTGTTCAAGTATTCTAACTGATTGCTATCGTTGAAGGCGGAATATATTTCTGCAAGATGAATCGCACTGTTGTATAACCCGTTCAGGTTTTGATTTTGGGTATCAGCGTTTATGCTTTCCTGATAATACTTTATCGCAAATTTTGTTTGACCTGTTTCATCATAAAGTTGTGCGAGGTTAGATAGTGCCATTGCAAGGCAAGGGTTGGTTTTTGGGTTTTTATCTGTTTCTATACATTTTTTATAATAATTTGCGGCACTTCTTATATCTTCTTTTTCGTCGTTAACGACTGCAAATTTGTAGTAAAGTTCCGAAACAACGGATTTATCCGTCATCGGTTCAATTAGCGGTATAGATTTTTCGTAATACTTATATTCTCTATTTATATCATCTGTTAGTTTTGCGATTGCAAGGTTGATTTTTATTGCTAATTCATTTGGAAGATTTTTAGTTTGTTCAAGCTCTGTGAGCAGATATTTAGCATTTTCGTGTTTGTACATTAGATAGTAAATATTCGCAATTTCAAGCTTAATTTCGCAGACTTTTAAATCATTTGAGGCATTGAAGTAGAAATCTTGCGCTTGAGTGTAGTATTCAAGTGCTTCATATAAATCGGAGAGATTTTGGTATGCTTTTGCAAGTTTTACGTAAATCGAAGGTAAAAACGTATAAAAATCATCATCGGCGGTTTTTGTCAATGCGCTTTGATAAAGCATAACAGCGTGTTTGTAATTGTAAGCTGCTTCCTCTTGTTTTGCGCAATTCAGGATTTGCTGAAGTGTCATAACATTACTTTCCTGTTCAAGTTTTGAATCTTCAGCCGTTGTTACGACAAAATCTTTTATTGAATCTGCAATATTATCAAGTACACCTTCATCTTCAATAATAAAGCTGATTTTGTTGATTTTTTCTTCTTTTGTTTCTTCAATTTGGACAGGTTCCTGAATAGCCGGAGTTTGCGGTGTTTCGTCTACTACGCTTGCTTGAGGAGCAGAAACTTGAAGCTGAAGAATTGCTTTTGGATTAAGCTCTGGTTTCTTCGGCAAGAACATTGAGTGGTATTCAATTTCGTTGCGCATTGTTTGTCGTGAAAGCTTTAAATCCCGTTCCAGTGGTTTTAGTGGAAGTTGTGTATTGTATAAATCAATACAGGCGGTATGCAGCTTCACCAAAACATTTTCAGGAATTTGGTTTTCAAGCAGATATCTGAATTCGTCTTTGAGATATAAGCATTCTCCATCCAGTGCGAGGATTGCGTTGTTTATAAAAAACATTATTTTTCCTTCGTCAAACATGCGCAGTGACTTGATAAGGTTTACGTGAATCGGAATCCGCATAACTGTCAGCAATCTGAATAAATGCGCACTGACAGGGTCAACGAGGGCAAGAGCTTCTCTTATTATAAATTCCGGGTATGGTACATAACTTTTTGAAAACAGTTCCAAAAGATTGACTAAAGCTATCTGTCTTGCGTTTAGGATGTTTACGGTCAGTTGAACCTGGCTGTAGTAACCTTTCGTTTGTTTGTATAGTTCGTTTGTAAGTGCACCGATTTGTTTTACGTTGTTTTGCCTCAGATATTTTTCAAAGATTTTTTGAGAAAGCGGCAATGTCGTAATACTGTAGGTTTCAATGTCTTGAAAAAAGTCTGTTTGTAATGCTTTTGATATGATGATGACTTTAATATTTTGAAATTTTGTCAGGTGTTTTACAAAGTTAATAATATCCGGGCGGTTTTCTTTTATTATCGCATCAAAGGAATTTAGCACGATTAGAATCGGGTTTGTTATTGTGTTGAAATAGGAATTGATTTTTTGCGTGAAGTTTTCTACTTTTATTTTTGGCGGGGTAATCATTCCCATCATTGTGTAGTTTCTGAAATCTTCAAAAAAACTCAGGAGCAAATCATCCAAAATCGTTGTTTCCGGACAGTTGTAGTTGAGGATAACGGTTTGCGGGCTTATTGCATAATTGATTGCGAAATTTATTATTTGAGATTTTCCGCTTCCTCTAAAACCGTTTACGAGGAGAAGCGGGGATTTGTCATCCAGCAGAAATTCGCAGATTTGTTCAATTTGTCTTTCATTGTTTTCCACAAGGCAGAAGTCAACGGGATATTCTTTCGGAATATCTTTTGTATTGATAGGTTTTTCTATAAAATCAAATCTCATATCTTGCTAGTTTACTCTGTTACGTCCGTTTTCTTTTGCATTATACAATCTTTTATCCGCCGATTCAATAAGTTCAACAGGAGTTTTACCGTCTTGCCCGAATGCCGAAACTCCAAGGCTTATTGTAACATTGCTTTCTTTACCGTTACTCAGTTTACATTTTTTTGAAGCTATAATTGAGCAAAGTTTGTTTGCGATATTAACAGCTTCTTCGTATTTTGTATTTGGAAGAATTATACTCATTTCTTCTCCTCCGTATCTGCATACAATATCGGCAGAACGAACATTTTTCTTTAATTCAAACGCAACTTGTCTTAATACTGCATCCCCGGATTGGTGCCCGAAGTTGTCGTTGAACTTTTTGAAAAAGTCTATGTCTATAATGATTAATGATAGCGGACTTTCGTATCGGGAGGCGTGAGAAATTTGATTTTGGAGCTGTTCTTGAAAATATCTGTGGTTGTATAATTCTGTTAATCCGTCTGTTGTTGCCAGTTTATACTGTGCATCAAAATCTCTTGATTTTATAAGATATTTGATAATTACCGCAATAATGAATGTCAGGAGGGCTAAAGTTAGCGGCATAACTATTTCCATCCAAATATTCCCGAACCTCATTGCATAATACGTAATCATCATATATGCGGCATAAATTGTCATAGACAGCCCGAAAGCAACAGGCATGGAGCCGAGTCTGAATACGCAGAGTATAGTCAATGCCATTAAGATTACGGCGAAGATGATGTTCAGAACCGGCGGGCATTTTATTATGTAACTTCCGTCGATGATGTTGTTTACATAAGTTGCTTGCACTTCAACTCCCGGGTAAACTTTATCAACCGGTACTGTTTTTATATCAAAAAGACTTGCTGCGGTTGCGCCGAAGTATACTATTTTGTTTTCAAAGTTGTAATTAAGCTGCTCTTTTCCATCAATGGCTTTAAGAAGTTTGTATAGCGGAATGTGCTCAAATGTACTGGTAGAACCGTACCAATTCAGGATTATACCTTCACCGTTCGCATCATCGTGTATTCCGACGAGCGGCTTGTTTTCTTTAAGATAATGTGTTGCAACGAGGTATCCGAGCTGCGGATAAATTTTGTCCTGGTATTTTAAGTATACCGGCATCTTTCTTAAAACGCCGTCTTCAGAGCGTGATACATTTATCATTCCGATATTTGATGTTGCATCTAATATCCCCTCCAAAATCGCACGGCAATTTGAATATTCCATTAGGTGTAATTTTTCCGGATTTTGCGTATTTATTGCAAGTTTATTTGGCAGGGTTGGCGGCGTTCTCAGATCTTCGGGTTGGTTGTCAAGATTCATTGCCGTGAACACATTATCATATTTTTTGAACACTTCAACAAGCTTTGAATCAGCGTCCGCGCTGCTTTTTATTGATTTAACAAACATTAAATCGAATGCGATACTTTGAGGATTTTGCGCTTCTATGTAGTCAACTGTTTTGGCGTAAATGTCGCGGCGAAGCGGCCATTCCCCGTATTTGTCCAAAATGTATTCATAGCTGGCATCATCAATTGCAACTATTACAATATTCGGGTTGTGTTTTCTTGCTCCTGAATTTGCCAAAATACTTTGACGGATGTCAAAAGTCCTGTTCTCCATAGAGTGTATGAAGTTGACAAAACTTCCGTTTTTCACACTAAAAAGTACGACAATGAATAAAATTAGAATCCAAAGAGTGTATAAAAATTTTTTCAGCATAAATCCAACCTTTTGCTAATCCTGCAAATAATTTATCTTCGTGATTTATACCGAATCAAACTAAATGCAGTTTGTAATATTTTTCACCCCATCAGTATAATTTAACATTGAAACATTAGCAAGGATATTTTTCACGATGAATTTTTGCTCAAGAATTTTGTTGTTAAGTTTCAAAATCTCGGTAGCATAAGACAATTCATCAGGATGAGTAAGGTAGCGTAATAAACATTGCTCGTGTAAATTCATTGTATAAATTCCTATATGGGTGATAACTGTTTTATTATGTCAAATTTGAAAGAAAATTAAATCAACCTTTTAAAGAATTTGATAAGGTTTTTCTAGTACGATTAGAGGGGAAAATAAACGGAATTGTTATTTCGGAATAATGTGTGCGTATTTAAAAGGCGGCGTGGGTTTCCCGCGCCGCCTTCTTATTATCTTGATCTGTAATATCCTCGGACTTCTGTCCCATCGGCTCTTGTATAACCGTTTACATAAATTGCACTGCTATTGCTTTTCATTTCATTATCACTAGGGATTCCAACGGAGCCCCATTGCGCATTTATTTCTGATTCTGCGGCATTATATTCATCAAATGACATTCTGCCGATATCTTCTTGGGTATAGATTTTATTAGAGCCGCTCCACGGATTTTTAAATCCTGAATAATCCTTTGTATTTGGTGTAATTAGACCTCTTTGTAGTTGAGTTCTGATAGCGTGTTCATTATTATTAAACTCTTCTTGTGACATTTTTCCTATTTCATCAGGCGTAAATATTTTTTCTTTTGGAATAGTTACATTTTGTTCAATTCCTACTTGAAATCTGTGTGGTTGTGGGTTTTGGCTGTTTTCGTTTTTTATTAAATTCGCAGATGAACGTGCGGCTGTAGATAATTCCGAATTTAGCCAGTCAGCAGGGTTGCTTTTATGTAAGAATTCGTTTATATTATCTTTAGCTAGAAGTTTTGAGATAGAAGGCGTAATGCTGCCATTCTCAGAAGAAATGTTTAGCGGTGGTGTCAAGTCTCCTAAACGCTTCCTAGCTTGTTTATTTTGGGGAATTATTGTTGTTACCCAATTTCTATCGATATTTCCTTGTTTGAAATTAGCGTTAATTGCTAATTTATGTTTTAAGCTTTCAATGTTTAAGGTTTCTGGGTGTAATTTCCCACCTTGTGTTACAATTCCTTCTCTGATAGAGTTTGGAATTGTGTCAATAAAATTATTTAAATCAAAATTCTTTTGGTTAGCCCTGCCTTCAAGAGCATGCGCAAGTCCATATTTTTTTGTACCCCAAGGAATATCAAATTCCCCAATGCCCTGTTTATCAAATACATTTGGTATGAATCCACGCTGATTTTCCATTAGTGTTTTTATTGCTAATTCTGGGTTTCCGCTGGCTTTTCTCCATGGAATTCCCCATCCGGCTTGCCGCATTTTATAAACACAAGTCCGAAATTTTGTCATTCTGAATTCAGTTCAGAATCTTAAAATTTCGGACTTTATAACTTTTTATTTTGAGATTCTTCGGCTAAAGCCTCAGAATGACAGTGCTTTTAGTCCATTATTTTTTTACGACGTATGTTCCGTTAGAAAGTTCTTGAGCAACTTCGATTGCTTTTTTTAGTTGAGCGTCGTTTTTATTTTTAATATCTTCTTCGGTCAATTCTACCAAAATATCAGGCGTAATTCCTTTTTTGTGGATATCTGTACCGTTTGGAGTCAGGTATTTTTGGATTGTAATATTAATACCTGAACTGTTTGGCAGTTTATTGATTTCTTGAACCAATCCTTTTCCGAAAGATTGAGTCCCCACAAGTACGGCTCTTTTGTTATCTTTCATTGCTCCTGAGAAAATTTCACTTGCGGATGCAGAACCTTTGTTCAAAAGAACTACAAGCGGTTTTTTTGTAAGAACTCCACGTGAAGCTCTGCTTGTTTCTTTGTAGCCGTCGCGGTCGACTGTACTTACTATCGCGCCTCCGTCAAGGAACATATCTGAAATGTATATTGCGTTACTTAACAGCCCGCCCGGGTTTGAGCGCAGATCCACAATGAACGCTTTTTTATCAGGAGAATTGTTTAAAATTTCCTGGAATTCTTTTGCCGCGTTTCTGCTGATAAATGAACTTAGCCTGATATAACCGATATTTGCAGGCATTTTAATATTATCAGGGATTTTTTGAGAAATTGATTTGATTTCGATTTCTGCACGGGTAATTGTGTAAGACTTAGGTTCGCAATCTTTACGTTTGACGACCAATGTTACCTGAGTTCCTTCTTCTCCGCGGATTTGATCAGCGGCTTTGTCTACGGTTATTCCTTTTGTGCTTTTTCCGTCAATTGAAAGAATTTCGTCATCTGCGAGAAGTCCTGCTTTTTCTGCAGGAGTATCTTCAATCGGTGCAATGACCATTAATTTCCCGTCTTTTACTCCGATTTGAATCCCGATACCTTTTAGGGAACCTTTTATTGAACCTGTTTCATCTGCAAATTCTTTCGGGTTTAGAAACTTAGTATAGGGGTCGTTCAAGCTTGCAACCATTGTATCTATTGCGACATAAGCATCTTCGTTTGTTTTGATTACTTTGTCGTATTTGTGACGCCATTTGCCCCAATCTTGTTCGTTGTTTGTTTGATCAACATATTTTGTGTTAATTAATCTCCAAACATTATCGTAAAGTTCTGCCGGGGTTGATGCTTGAACATTTGAACGGATTACCCATCCAAACATTACGATAAATGCGCTTAAAAATATAATACTTTTTTTCATTAGTTTTCTCATTCTTATTTACACCTCCAATAATCCCACCCAACATATAAGACGAAATTGCTGTCAAAAAGTTCCGCTTATCTTGAGCGCGATTACTGAGTTTATATTATCACATATAAGAAAAAATGTGAAATTTTAAATCCCACATTCAATTGAATATTGTATATATTATTTTTTGTTAAATTGTAATAGCTTTAGTCCCAAAGCCTTTTGTTTTGCTTTTACATCAGGAAGTTCGTAGCATTTAATGCAGCGGGCTTCGTATGTTTCATCTCCGCCAATCATGATAAGCGGAGAGTTTTTATCAGCGGGACGTCCGTCAATTAGTCTTTGGGTTCTTGTTGCGTGTTCGCACCCGCATTTCATACAGACTGCGTGGAGTTTATCAATTTTTGTTGCAATACACATCAGTTCAGGCATTGAACCAAATGGTTCAGCCTTGAAATCTAATTCCAAACCTGTTCCAATAACTTTTTTGCCTTCGTTCATCAGCTGGGTAATTACCTTGACAATATTGGCGTCAAAGAATTGCAGTTCATCAATTGCGACGACTTCAGCATCTTTTACAAAGTGCATAATTTCAATGGAATGTTTAACTTTTATCGCATCAAGCCATAAGCCATTTCTCGATTCTATATAATCACCTCTTGCCCGTGTATCGACATCCGGTGAAATAACTTTAACTTTCTTTTTTGCGATAATACAGCGTCTGATTCTTCTCAAAAGCTCCTCGGTTTTTCCGCAGCTCATCGGACCTGTAATTATTTCAAAACTATACCCTTCCATTATTCATTTTCTCCCAAAAGCATGTTCCCTTTTCAATAATTATAAATCTTAAAAAGGTAATTGGGAAGTAAATGTTACCGAATGTTATACACGTTTTTCTTGTCGGAAATTTTATCTTTTAGTTTCTTGAATCCTGCGCCATAGAAGTATTTTAGCTGTTCCGGGAACCTGTCATATACATCAAGTAAATACATTTCGTGGATAATAAATTCTTTTACAAGATATGCAATATCTTTGTTTTGAGTCCAAATGGCGCGGGTTTCTATCCGCCCTAACAAGGTTTCTTCGTTATCTGCAATCACGTAAATCATGCGGCTTCCGGTTTTGCGTTCGGTTTCTGTGGAATTGTCATGCTTGTAAACCAGCCCGAACGGATAGTCAAAATTGTCAAACCCGGTTATCTTAATCTCAACTCCGCGGTTGTATGCCGCAGTGATAAGACTTTCAACCCTTTTGAAATCTTCTGACCAAATTTCAAGGTAGAGTGTGCGATTTGTATTTTGTATAATTTCTTTTAACTTATTTAAAATGCTGTCATATCCGTAAATGGATTGTATTGGTTCATCGTAATTATTTTCAGATTTAGGTAGTTTTTTTTCAAGGTAGTCAATCGCCGAATTCATTTTTCGCTTAAATCTTTTTGTCAATTCTTTTGAAGAAATAGGGCTATATTTTTGCGGCTTTTCGCTTGTTGAAAATACGACCCCTTCGACCTCTAAGGATTTTAGTGCGTCATAAGCTCGTGATTGCGGAATATCTGCAAGCTGAGATATTTCATAGCCGGTAGAAGGTGCTTTTTTCAGTAATGCCAAATAGACCTTCGCCTCGTATGAATTAATTCCGAATTCTTTAAGTTTTTCGACCAAATTATCCATAGTTGGATTTTAACAGAATTTTAATTTCAGGGCAATTTGAGAGCTTTTGTTAATAAATGTAAACCTGATTTTTCCAGAATTCTAAAGTTTTATATTAACAATGCCGATATTGTAAGTAAAGATTTTCATGTAATTTTGGTAGAAAGGACATTGATGAAATATTACAATACTCGCGGAAAACCGGGTTAAAAATTTCAAAAAGGATTATTTTCTTAATATTTCTTAATATGCTCAAAGCCAATAATATATTGCTTTTATGTATAAAGTATATATAAAGTAAATAAAAATTAGTCAATTTTTGAGCATAAAAAACGTTTATTACTACATAGTGAAATATAATGTACAAATTCCATAAGAAAGAAAGGATGAATCGATGACAGTGAATTTGAGTGTGGGCCAAAATTTATATTTGGGTGCCTTAGAACGTGGCGATGAAGCCAAAGCTGCCGAATATGCGAAGCAGTATGGTTTGACTGATGCTCAGAAAGCTGAAGCAAAAGGCGCGAGTGTATTTTTGAACAAAGGTACAACTCCGGCAGCTAGTGCTGCCCCTATTGCCGGTTTGGGCGTTGAACATACTGTAGGTGCTAAGGCTACTCCTGCTGAATCAGCTACGGTAAAAGAGCAGGAAAAAGCATTGCACGAACTTCTTAATGCTTACAAGGCTAAAAATTATCAGGATTATAAAGCGTTGATGAACGATTATAATGCTGCTGCGGATAAGCACAATGCTAATCTTGCAGAGGGCGAGCAGCCAATGACAAAAATGGATGAAAAGACTGCTAAGCAGCTTTTCAAAACTTATGAGAAAATTCTTAAACGTTTGGATGAACACTTACAAGTAGAAAAAGTTTATACCGACAAGGCTGAATTTAAAGCTGCTAAAAAGGCTGCAGAAGAACAAGCCAAAGCCGGTAAAGGTGAATATGTCAAAGACGGTAATAAGTTTGACAAGAAAAAATGGGAAGCTCATAACAAGCTGTTGGGCGAAAAAGAAACAGATGATATGCGTAAACGTTCTTCTGATGCCCGGGCAGCGTTACCTGCAGCAAAATCCGAATTAGACAAAATTTTGAATGATCCTAACAGTACTGATGCACAGAAAGCTGATGCTAAGGTAAAATATAATAGGGTATATCTATTGTCAAAAGTAACAGACAAAGATGGTAACATTGATACTGCAGCTTATAAAGAGTATTGGCGCAGCCGAACAGGCGAAGATTTGAAATTAAACTTAGATGAGCGCGAAGGCAGCAAACGGGCTAAAAAACAGGCAAAAGCTGCAGGTTTGGCAACTGAAACTGATTTAACCTGGCTGATGCGTGTTGGTACCTTCTTGGGTGTAACGGGACTTGGTGCGTTGTCTTCACTATTGTTCCCTGGAACTAAAGGAACTCCTGGTAAAGAGTTACCTCTTCCGGGTTCAACAACCGGAGGTTTACATCCTACAGGTGAACAAGGTGATGTAATACCAATTCCTGGTTCAGAAGGCACTCCGGGCATGTCAGCTTGGAAAGGAGCTTTAGGCGGAGCTCTTGGTGGTATCGCAGCTGCTTGGTTTGTTAAGGATAATGGTGGTAAAGATATCTTTAATGGACATTCCGCAGCAGAAGTATTACGAGATCCGTCACTTGTCAGAGGTGAACAAAATCAACAACTTGTCAGAATTATCCGCGACGATCCGGATTTGACAATGGAACAAAAGATTGAAGCGTTGGAAGCTGCAACAGTGAAAGCTGATCCTTCTGCTCACAAGGCAAATAAAGAAGAACTTGGTGCTGCAATCTTAAAAAATATTATCGGACCAAAACCTGAGGTGACTCCTGGTCCAACACCGGGACCGACCCCTGGACCAACTCCGGGACCAACTCCTGGTCCGACACCTGGACCGGCACCTGGACCAACGCCTGGACCGGCACCCGGACCAACTCCTGGTCCGACACCGGTGGTGAAACCTCCTGAACTGGATGTAATCAACAAACCGGAAACCGAAACTATACGTACAGAGTTACCAAGGTTGAAGTTCCGCGAAGGAACCTGGTATACATCACACGGCTATGTTAACGAAGATGGTTCAAACTTAACAGAAGCTGAACGCAGAATGGTTCAAAAAGCCTTGAATCAAGATGAAAACAGAATCGGTGCTGTTGATACCAACGGTGATGGTAAGTTCGATTGGCGTGATAAAAAGATTTCATTGCCAAATGAAATTACCTTACCAAACGGTAAAAAGGTCAAAATCGCAACTGATGCTTATGACAGAATCATGCGACTTCCGGCTAAAGGCGGCGGTACAGCTGTTGGTAAGTATGGAAATGCGGCAGTTACCAGAATCAACAATCAATACTATGTTGTTGATAAGAATGACCACAGTAAAATTCATGCCGGTCCGTACAGAACACAAGCCGAAGCTGACAGGAAAAAAGCCGAACTTCAAAAGACTGATAAGTAACGGCATAAACTTAGAAAGAAGAACCCTTGATTTTCAAGGGTTCTTTGTTTTGAGTGAAATCAAGAAGTAATCGCAACACTAACGCCAGAAGTGTAGTAAACT
>JAMPCZ010000062.1 GCA_023665935.1 Muribaculaceae bacterium
TTTACGACGGATCATACCACGAAGTCGACTCTTCTGAAATGGCGTTCAAAATCGCCGGTTCTATGGCTATCAAGGAAGGTACTAAGAAAGCTCAACCTTGTATCCTTGAACCTATGATGAAAGTTGAAATCGAAATTCCTGACGAATTCACAGGTACAATCATCGGTGATATCTCAAGAAGACGTGGTAGAGTTGAAGGTCAAGAACCTGTTGGTAACACAGGTAACGTAATTGTTAGAGCATTAGTTCCTCTTGCAAATATGTTCGGTTACGCTACAGACTTGCGTTCTAACACTCAAGGTCGTGGTACATTCTCTATGGAATTCAAATGCTACGAACAAGTACCTAGAAATATCGAAGAAGAAATTATCTCTAAATCAGGAGCTAAAGCTTAAGTTTAGAATAATTAATAATAAAAAAGGCTCCGATTGCACTGCAATCGGAGCCTTTTTTGCGGCTATTTTCCTCCTCCGCCGCCGTATGAAAAATCTGCTTTACAAGAATTACCGAGTAATTTATTCCAAGTATTTTCATATGCCTGAACTTCGCTTAATTGAGTTTCAAGAGCTTCTTTTTGCAGCTCTAACTGTGATTCCCAGTTAGTTAATGTAGCCATATCAAACTCATGTTCATTTTGAAGCACTACAAGCATTTCAGCGTACTCGTCCGTACCATATCCGTATTCTTCATCATAATATAAGGCACTCAATTTTTCTTGATATTCCATATTCTTTGTTGCTTGAGTTTTTGTTGCAGTCAACTGTCTTAATTGAATATCTGATAACTGACTTGTAATACTGCTTTTCTGTCTAGTGTAAAATAATAGTTTCTCGTGTAAATTTGAAATCGCCATAACTCTTGTCCTCTTATTTTTAATCTCTCTTGATTATATAAAGTATTTTTAATCTGTTCGATTTCAAGAGCAGGACATTATGTTACAATACTTAACATTAAACCTGTAAACTATCAAAATTTGCGGTTATATGGTTTAAAATGAGTGGAGGTAGTAAAACATGAATAATAATATCAACAGTACAAATCAACCGGCATTTCAGGCTCGTTTGAATGTACAAACCGCAGTAAAAAACGGAAAGAGATTAGCAAATATTCAGGAGTTATTTGCACAGAAGACTGCACGATATGCAGATGACACAATGCACCTTAGAGCCCCGGAAGAAGGTCTTGGCTCAGAGCAGGTTTATTTACAGCAAAAAGGTGAATTCGACCCAATTCCACAATTTTTAACAAGAAGCCTTGATGAATTAATGGAATCTTCGTCAGACAACGATATCGCAAAAAAGTTAGTACGTTTATTCAAAAGCCTTAAAGCTGACCGCAAATATAGCGACCAAATCCTTTCAACGTCAAATAACATTGACCATGTAAAAGGCTTAAGTAAATTCAATATTGATAAAGCCAAATTCTTTAGAGAAAAAGGTGACTTAAAAATGGCTGAAAGATATGAAAATATATCATCAGCAAACGACAGAAGAGTTGAAACTCTAAAATCTCAACTTGAATCAATAAAAAATATTAGAGATAAAGTTCTAACTAAAATTGCAAAAGGTGATTCCGATTTAGAAGAAAATCTAAGTGTCGTCATAAACACTTAAGACTATTAAAATTGACTGTTAAAAATTCTTCATTAAAACAATAATATGCAATGGAGTGATATTTTTAAATTTAGTCAAAAATGCAATCATCCGAACGTACCTTTGGATGAAGATATTGCGTACTGCCCTGATTGCGGAGAATTGATAGAAAATCATTGGTATATAGCGCGCTGTGCCTGTTGTGGAGTAAAACAGCGCGCTACTATACGTAATGACGAAGTTGTAATGGAAGAAGCTTTTTGCAGAAACTGTGGCAGCCATGAATACAAGATTGAAGAAATCGAAAAAATTGATTGTATTAATATAAATTACGCAATAGTATTACGCAAAATTGTAGAAAACGAAATTCAAGAATACACACAAAGCTGGTTAGATGCTATGCAAACATCAGATTACAAACCGCGACTGCTGAAACAATCCCGATAAAATCAGCCAGCAAGCCGATAATAAGAGCATAACGAACCTTTGTAATCCCGACAGCACCAAAATATACAGCCAAAACATAAAAAGTTGTTTCACTGCTGCCAAGCATTACAGCAGCAAGCTTAGTTGAATAAGCATCCGGACCGGCATTATTTGCAATATCGGAAAATACGCCCAATGCCCCTGAACCTGACATCGAACGAACAATCATCAACGGTAAAGTATCAGACGGAATATTAAATTTTGTCAAAACAGGTGCCAAAACCTGAGCAATCATTTCAATTGCTCCGCTTGCTCTCAGCATAGAAATCCCAACAATTATAGCAATCAAATAAGGTAAAATTTTAAACGAAACCTTAAACCCTCGTTTTGCCCCTTGCGTAAATTCTTCATACACAGGAACCCGTTTAACAATTCCACAAGTTAAAACAATAACCAAAATTGCAGGCAACGCCCAAAGTGAAATCAGATTAAGGAGTCTAATCATGTTGTTCCTCCTTTATAAAACCCTCACCCGAAATTCTAATATTCGGCTCCGCCTTATGTTGAATTTCCACCCTCTCACAAAGAGAGAGGGATATTTTTTGAGCAAATTTTGCCATTAAAATCGCAGATATGAATGCAATCAAGGTAACCAAAAGCGTAGGTGCAATAATTTCTGCCGGATTTTTATAACCAATACCGACCAAAACCGCCAGAACCGTCGTTGGAATCAACTGAAATCCCGCCGTATTCATGCCCAAAAATAAACACATTGAATTTGATGCCGTGTCTTTCTTCGGATTAACCCTCTGCATCTCCTCCATTGCCCGAACCCCAAACGGTGTAGCAGCATTAGCCAGCCCAAAAGCATTTGCCGTAAAGTTCATAGCAATGTCACCAACAGCAGGCGAATCCGTAGGCAATTCATTAAACAAAACTTTTGTAATCGGACGCAATAATTTTGAAATAAATTCTATTAATCCTGATTTTTCGGCAACTCTCATTATACCGAGCCAAAAAGACATAATTCCGATAAGAGCAATAACTATCTTCACGGACAATTCAGCACCTGACATTACCGCGTTTATAACATCCTGTAATTTGCCATTAATCGCTCCGATTATAATCGAAAAAATTACCAAAAAATAGAAAATATAATTCATAAACCAATTAAATCATTAAATCTAATTTCGGTCAATTAAATATCAAAATATTCAAACATTTTCTTCTCTAATAACTCAAGCATTTTTTTAGCTCCGTTTTGAGCATGTTCATTACTGTGCATATCTGCAACAGCATCCCAATAATCAAGATGAGTTTCATAATTATCTTCCAAATCCTGACCTAAAACCATTAATTTACCGACATTATCACCAAACAAATAAGCCGGATCAACTTCAAATTTTTCAAGCGGTCTTTGAGTCAAGCCTTTTAAGGTTTTAGCAATAAATGAAAATATCGGCATATTTTCATCATTCACATCTACCATTGAACCGTTTAGAAAGAAATATGTATCTTTATCACTTGGCAATTCACCCTTTACAACAGAAACATTTAAAAAATTCGGATATGCAGGATGACGCTTATCTTTCGCAACCGGAGCAGCCATAACTTTTCTATAGTTCGACAAATCCTTACCTTCAAAATCATCCCTCAACTGCATATTTATAGTATTAACATCAATATAATCATTTGAATTATAAACCAGCTTACCATCCTGTTCATAAGTTGGATACATCAAATCCGACTTATATCCGATATTTTTAATTCCTGTGAAGTTTACGTGCATTATTACTCCTTTTCTAAGTAGAAAACATGAACAAAATATATTTTGCTACAAAAAAATTTATAAAGGCTATCAAAATTTTGTCATTCTGAACTTGATTCAGAATCTTAAAATTATGATAGCTTTTCAACAAATAAAAAAGACAGGACTTTCGTCCTGCCTTTTTAAAAATAAGTTTTCGCATCTATTACGCTTC
This sequence comes from Muribaculaceae bacterium, assembly GCA_023665935.1. Lineage (GTDB taxonomy): Bacteria > Cyanobacteriota > Vampirovibrionia > Gastranaerophilales > Gastranaerophilaceae > Zag111. The sequence continues at coordinate 4,001 of JAMPCZ010000062.1, forward strand.
GTCTAAAGCTGCAACACCAGGTAATACCTTACCTTCAATAAATTCTAATGAAGCTCCGCCGCCTGTTGAAACGTGGGTGAAATCTTCAGCTTTGCAGAATTTTTTAGCCGCAGAAACAGAATCGCCACCGCCGATTACAGAAACTGCACCGTTTTTGGTAGCTTCAACAATAGCTTCCAATACAGCCTTAGTACCTTCTGCGAACTTCGGATTTTCAAACGCACCTACAGGTCCGTTCATAAGAATTGTTTTTGAAGATTTTAAAACATCTGCAAAAGCTTTTCTTGATTCTTCACCGGCATCAACACCTTCAAATCCGTCAGGAATTTCATTAATTTTAACAAATTTATTAGTACCGTTTCCTGAGAAATCATCAGTAACCAATACATCAGTTGCCATAACAAGTTTTACACCCTTATCAGCAGCTTTTTTCTCAATAGCTTTTGCAACATCCATTTGATCATCTTCACAAATAGATGTACCGATTTTACCGCCGTTAGCTTTAACAAAGGTATAAGCCATACCACCGCCGATAATCAAGTTATCAACTTTATCAATCAAGTTTTCCAAAACACCGATTTTAGAAGAAACCTTAGCTCCGCCAACAACCGCAGTAAACGGTCTTACAGGGTTATCCAAAGCTTGAGATAAACATCTGATTTCTTTTTCCATCAACAAACCGGCAACAGCAGGTTTAAGAATATGAGCAACTTTAGCAGTTGAAGTGTGTTTTCTGTGAGCCGCACCAAACGCATCGTTCACATAGAAATCTCCTAATTTTGCTAATTCTTCAGCAAAAGTCATATCATCGTCTTTTGCTTCTTCAGCCTTGTAATAACGGATATTTTCCAATAATGCAACCTGACCGTCTTTCAAAGCTTCTAATTCTTTATCTGCGCCTTCACCAACAGGGGATTTAACAAACAAAACATCTTCGCCCAAAACTTTTGACATATATTTTGCAACAGGTTCCAGGGTGAATTCAGGATTCCATTCACCTTTTGGTCTTCCTAAGTGTGCCATCAAAATGATTTTAGCACCCTTGTCTTTTAAAAAGTTTACTGTAGGCAAAATAGCTTGAATACGGGTATCATCAGTAACGTTTTTGTCAGCATCCAACGGAACATTAACATCAACTCTGATAAGAGCACGTTTACCTTTGATATCTCCAAGGTCTTTAATTGATTTTTTCATAAAATTTCTCCTTCTTAATGCTACTGCATGAATATCTTACAAAAAACATGACACAAAAGCAAAGGGAATAAAAAAGAGCGGCGGCAGAAAATCTGCCGCCGCGCTTTTTAAATATTATTAAAATCCGAAATCATCAAATCCGTCATCCATCAGGGATAAATCATCAAGCCCTGAATCAGGATACAAATCATTTTGATCTAACGGATTGTAATTATCTAAAGAAGTAATATCATCATCCAAAGTATCTGCAACAATCAAAGGTGTAACAACACCATATAGAAGGATATCATTATTCATTTGAATTTCATCCTCTTCTTTGCGGCGTCTGTCTTCATCTTCCTGTACTTCGCGAATTTGTCTGTCAAGTTCATCCATATGATACATTGCAATCGGGTCAACTTCGTCTACAGGTTCAGCTTCCACAACTTCACAATCATCATCAGGAACTAAACTAAAATCCTCAGGCTCAACTTCATAAATTTCTTCATCATCAAGATTTGGCTTATCAAAATTGCCTGTAAATTTTACACTATCACACTGTGGAGAACGCTCAAGAGCATTCTTCTGATTTACAAACGGAGAAATAACTTTATTTGAAGAATCGTTTAATTTATTATTACTAAAACGAGAAATTTGAGGTAATTGTCCTATGTTAAACATAATAAAAATCCTATCTTTACTACACACACTTTATAATAATACAAAAAGCGAAAATTTTTTGCTAGAAAATTAAGGATTATTACAAATTATTAAATATATATCATATTCGCAAAAGTATTATACAGCTTTGTTCAAACTAAAATCGATATTGAAGCCCAAATTTTTGATAATTAGTACAATAGTAGGTAATTCAGGTACAACCTCTTTTCTAAACAATTTATAAAAATATGTACGATTAATACCTGATTTTTTTGCAAATTCACTTATAGAACCGTGTAACTGAATTAATGGTTTTAAAGCTGACAAAAAAGCATCTGCATTATTATCCTGCAAGTATTCATTTAATAATTCTTTTATGTATTCTGCTTGTAATTCTTCATCATCTTTTAAGTATTCAAGAGTATTAAATTCTACACAATTTTTATTCATCTTAAACCTCTTTCCTTGTAATCTTTGAGATAACTTTCAGCAGTTTTAATATCATTTGCTTGACGTTGTTTATTTCCTGCTGTTAAAAGTAGTACGATTTCTTGCTTATCCTCATAAAAATAAATTCTTTCACCGCTTTCAAACTTTAGCTCGGAAATACCCAATTTTAAATTTCTATGAGAACCATACAATCCTATTTTTAAGCGTTCAATCCAAACCAAGACTTTAGCTTTTTTAGGCTTATCTAAGCTATTTAACCATTCCTGAAAAGGAATTTTACCATTTGACAATTTGTACGAGCAAATAGTTTTCATACATATATTGTATTATACATGATACACTTAGTCAAGATTAAAAATACGGGTGAGAAGTCCCTGACATTATTTTTGACTTCACACAATAGCCGATAAGGGGGACTTTACCTTGCCGTTTGTGAGAGCAGGAAGCTCGAACTCTACGGCATAGGTATACAACTTCATTTTGGGTTGAACCCCTGTTTTTCGACCGACGGGAGAAAAATACGGGTGAGAAGTCCCTGACATTATTTTTGAGCTTTTCACAATAGCCGATAAGGGGGACTTTACCTTGCCGTTTGTGAGAGCAGGAAGCTCGAACTCTACGGCATAGGTATACAACTTCATTTTGGGTTGAACCCCTGTTTTTCGACCGACGGGAGAAAAATACGGGTGAGAAGTCCCTGACATTATTTTTGACTTCACACAAAAGCCGATAAGGGGACTTGAACCCCTGACCTACTCATTACGAATGAGTTGCTCTACCAACTGAGCTATATCGGCAAAATTTTATACATTTATATTAGATATAATAAACAGCAATAATGCAACTTTCAGACAGATAACAACTCCGAGAATCGAAAGAATAACCCACAACTTTACCCAATTGCGTTGTATAGTATTAAACTCTTCCACACTTACCCAGGTTTTTGATTCCCACGCCCATTTGTTACCCATAATTCCAAACCAAATCGACACTGCAAGAGGTCCTATAACAGGAATAATACATGCCGGGAAATAAACCAGTGTAATGTATTTTCCGTGCATTATACCCCAAATCCAATTGAGCAGAAATGCACCCCAGTTAAAGTGCTTTAAACCTGACGGAAGTTCATTGGAATTTTTATTAACCCATTCACCGCAGAATTTACATTTTTGAGCTTCAGCATCTAACTCTGCATTGCAATACGGGCATAAATTTTTATTTGATTCTTCCATTATTAAAGCTCCTTGCGTTCACTGATTTCATAATATTACGTCTAAATAACGGTGTCAATAGCTTATCTTCGGGTAACGGTTATTTCAATCGAGCCATCTTTATCACCATAGTGTGAAAACAAAAACTTCCCGGTTTTCGGAGTTGTTATAAATCCCTTAACTTCCGTCTGCTGCACCTTTGCCGGGCGATATGAATATTTATAAAAAGCTCGTTCAGTATCATTTACCAGTAATATTTTTTTCATCCCAAAAAATTTCTTTGTTGTTGTATATTTATCATTTTTAAACTCGGAAATTTTTACAATTTCAGCATCCTCAAAAAGTTCTTTCAGCTGGGTGTCGGTCAATTTTACAGCCGCAAACTGTTCGTCCTGATAAACCATTTCATAATATTTTAATCTGTGATTATCAACCAAAATCAGCCTGCCATCTTGGATATACTCAAAATTTGAATTAGGAAAAATTACAGGATTCTTTTTTTCATCTAAGAAAACCGTATAAGCACCCTTTGCAGGGGTAGCTCTGCGGGTTAAAATTATAGACGGATCGACAATTTCTTCAACAGCTTCTTCTACTATGTCATCTTGCAAATCCAAATCTGTTTCAATTTGTTGTATTATTTTCTTTTTAGGTGCAACATAACGACGCCAAAGCCCGGTTTCAGGATTGTAGGCAACTTGTTCTTTATTATAGATAACTTCTTCTATCGTAAGTGCATTAGCTGCACCCATTGAAATACCGACAAATATTAAAAATAAAATAGCGGAAATAATTTTCTTCATCGCAAGCTCCATTTATCCTAACCTATCCTGATATAATCAAACCACAAAAAATCATCAAGCACAATTATTAATACGGAAGTAATACAAAACAATGATTCCGCAGTAGAAAAAAATGATATTGATAATTTTCTTGAGGTAATACTTGATAGAATAAATACAAATTTGACGATAATTGAAGACATGGGAAATGCAACAAAAAATTAACTATTCATAAAAAAATCTTCCATTGAAATTTCAAGGATTTGTGAAAGTTGAATCAACTTTTTTAAACTCACATATCTTTCACAACGTTCAACATGGCCTATAAATTTTGAATTTGCATCAAGCAGTTCAGATAATTTTTCTTGAGAAAAACCTTTTATAAGTCTATATTTCCTTACGTTTGAACCAACAACTTTATAAACAGACTCTTCATAATTCATATATTACATGTTAGTTAATATACCTTAGTAGCACCACTAGCATATAAGCACCATTTCCCTAACATTCCCAGGCATAATTAGAAATCAGCCACGCTCTACCTACGCAAAACCCACCCATCGCAATGGTAACACCGTATCACTCCGGACTTTGAGCCGGAGCCAATAAATTTTGGGTTATCCTGTTAGTATTCCCATTAGAATTGACAGATTCCGGGTCAAGCCCGGAATAACAATACACTACTTTTTAAGACAAACTGAACTTAACCTGCTAAGTTCATTAGTCAATTTTGAGAAGACATCACTCCAGCAATTGTTCTCCTCAACCTGAAACGGCACAACAGATTTATACCAGCCGACATCAGTGCCATCCAGCTTATACCAGCGGAAGTTCGGATGTTTATTAAATAATCCGAAGGTCTTAACACCAAGAGCTCCTGCAAGATTCAAAATAACATTATCTGTAGAAACTACGACATCCATACTTTTTATGGCACAAGCGGTATCGGAAAAGTTATCAAAAGTTTCTCCCAGGCTGATTACACCTTCTTCATCTTCTGCGCCGACCTGCAGCGAATAAAGTTCTACATTCTCAAGATTTAATAATGTCCTAAACCTGTTATAATCAACATCCCTGCCATGATAGTTTGAGGATTTATCGCCATGATACGCAATGCCGACTTTTAACTTATACCCGTCATTGATATGCGATTGAGCATATTCTTTCATTTCATAATCCAAAACACTCAAATACCCCTCCGCTAACGGGACATCTGATACACCAAGAGCCAAAGGAGCATCCAAAAGCATCATATGATAATCATACTGTAAGTTTTCTGTTAATTCTCTGCTTGAAATAACTTCGATTCCATCAGAAATAGCCGAAGAATTTTTTATTAAATCAACAAGTTCATCTTGAACAATAAATATAACTTTTGCGGCAAGTTTCCTTAACTCGGGTACAAAACGGCAATACATAAAAGTATCACCAAAACCTTGTTCGTAATGAACAAGTAAAACCTTATCAGATATATCGGATTTCATATCCCATCTTTTCTCAAGCGGAAGAACTGCAGGATATTCCAAATTCTTATCTTCTGTTAAAAACCTATGTGCAAAGTACTTATGCCCGTTCACAAAATCACCGCAGCTTATTAAAAATGCGCCATAGTTGTAATAATCAGTTTCTGTAGGATTATTCTCAAGCAATTTTTCATAAAAATCTTTTGCACTGATTTTATCACCAAGTTTATCATAACAGAACGCCAGCCCGTGAAGTGATAATCTGTCGTTAGGCTTTAATTTGTAAGCTTTAGTAAAATAATAGATTTGGTCTTTCAGCCCCAAATCCCCATATAATTTAGCATAAAGACTTGCCAAAATCGTATATATTACAGATTTTGTTTCATCAATCTGCAAATACTTTTCATAGTATTTTATGGCTGTCTTGTAATCCTTCAATTCCAAATTATAAAAATTAGCGAGTGTCAAAAAAAGCAGCGGTTTGTTGGTTTCTTTAATTTCATACAGATTCACAAACATTATTGCCAAATTATTATTACCTGATTTTGATAGGATTTCGGCAATCTTATATAAGCTTGCTGCACTCAATTGTGATTTCACAGCCAAAAATCTGAACAAAAACAGAGCATCAACATATTCTGTACGGTTAACCTTTTCCTCTATATAATTTAGCATAGTAGAAAAGAGGTTTTTCTTCATACTTTCAGGCGCATCCTGCTTCATACCCGCAAACTTTTTATAAATCAAGAACGATTCTTCCGAAATATACTCAGAATTCAAGATAATATATTCATCAAATGCATTAAATACATTTGGAGAAATATCATTTCCCGCGAATAACGATTTATCAATATCTAAAATGTCTTTAATATCTTGTTTTTGCATACTTCGTCCTAAAGTTCAATTCTTACGCGCTCCCGCTCATTAAAATCTTTTGGGTTTGTCTTTTTTGTGTAGCTGGATAACATCATCACCGCAAAAACTTTTACAATACTCTTTTTGGAATTCGGCGGGAACAATGTTATATCCTGATATTCGTAACTTTTTATGAGATTCGCGACCTTATCCCTGTCTTGCTTGGTTACAACAGGTGATAATACCGAGATTTTACTGATTTTTCCGCGTTTGTCAACATAAAACGAATATGAAAGCCAATCCCCGTCATTATAATTGTCAAGCTCTCGGATATAAATACTGTCATCCAAAATTTTGTTTACAAAATTACTCTTCCAAGTACCCCAATCAATGTCTTTATATAAATACCTGCGTTGAGGCGCAGTCTGAGAATTCAATCTTTGGTTTGTAATATTTTGAGCCTGCTGAAGCGCATTGTCAACCTCGGTAGTATCAAGATTTTGGTATTTAATATTAGTATTAGAATTGTAATTTGCATCCTGCGTATTGTAGTTAATATCAGAAGACCCTGCCTCAACCTTGCCGGAAGAAAAATTCGTAGAAGCATCAAAATTAACACCTTTTGAACCTGCACCGACTTTTGCACCCGAAATATTAGAACTTTCCATTTTAACATTGACATCACTTCCACCGAGAACTACAGCCGAATCGTTATTCAACTCGACATCCCGGCTGGAAATTCTGACACTATGCCCGTTCTGTTTAACATCTAAAGACAGAGCAAATACTGTTACAAATAAAATTATAGATATTACAATAAAGATATTTTTATTATTCATAAATCACTAATCCAAAGTTGATAATAATTCTTCATAATTATGAATTTTAAACATCGTATCAGAGAGCATATGAGTTTCCGCAATCAAAAGGGCTGTAGGAACCAAAGCGGTAACAAAGCTCAAAAACATACCTTGAATATCACCGCCGATTTCAGTTATGAAATAAGATACGTTCATCGTAAATTCAATTAGAATAATA
>JAMPCZ010000063.1 GCA_023665935.1 Muribaculaceae bacterium
AAAGATGAATACGCCAAAAGATTTGCACGCTTGGAGCGAAGAAAGATTTTTTAAAGAATCTGCAATAAAATCCGAACTAAAAGGAACACAAGATAAACTTGATTATTGGATTTACGAAATACAAAAAAATATTTCTAACTTACAAGACAAAAACCTTTGGAAATACATAATTTTTAATGCAATAAAAAAGACGGATATCTATGCCCCTGAATTCAATCCGCAAATTATAAGAGAAACCATCCAAGAAATTACCTCAAACATTGAGAAAAAACCTGACAGATTTAATTTTAGGAAAATATACGAAAAGAATCTTAAAAATCACACTTTGGATAAATATTTCCCTGATAAAAACAAAAACGGCTGGATAAAATTTTCAAAACCCGCTGATAGCAGCAGAAACGATGAAATAATCAGTGACATAAGGAATCTTTCCATCGGGACTAAATGGTGTACCAAGTCAAAACTATTCGCACAAGAATGCATTGACCTTGGAGACTTTTATATCCTATTCAAAGACGGAAAATCAGTTCTAGGACTCAGAACCCAAAATAATAAAATTTATGAAATCAAAAACAAAATGAATAAACCTGATTACAAATCACTTCAAGGTGAAATTGATGAATTATTGGAACAATACCCCAAACTAAAAAAATATAACGACAATATATCAATTTGGGATTTATTTTAATTCATCCACCTACAAAAAAAGAGGTCTTTCGACCCCTTTTATCTGTATTCAGGAATATCTGCTGTAAACTGATTCCTATTTACTTATTTTTTCTGAACAAATTTTTCAAACCTAGCAAAGAAGACCTCTTTGACTCACCGGATCTCTCTGCAGCTCTTTCAAAAGCCTTTATTTGCGCGGCTTTAATCGGAGTAAAAAAGCATTCCCATACACTCGGATCTTTTAATGATGGAGTATGCCAAAAATCCCAAGAAATACGCGCTATTAGACTTTTACGCTTCGGTTCTGCCTTTGATTTAGCCCATAAATCACGAGATTGGTATCCATAAAAGTCAGTAACTTTAGTATAAATTGTAGCGGTATTTGATTCTGTATCAATATCTCTTAGAAAATTTCCAAAATTCTCCGCTTCCGCTCTATAAAAATCGACTTCATCTGCACTCTTAGCATTAGATATTGCCTTTTTAAAAATTTTCTCAAGCTTTCTAACATCACGGGCACGCATTTTAGCACCAAATGAAAGATTTTGAGTATTGTCTATTGAATTACATTGCATGATTTTTCTCCTATTGTAGTAACACAGTATTCAAAAAACAAAAAAAAAAATATTTTTTGCTAGTATTAAGATTCGGAACTTATATATAATTTTACACCGAAATTAACTTCAAATGACACCTTGAAGGGCGGATTTTGGCTGGAGCGCAGAGGCAAACCGGTCGAGCCGCCAATAATCAAAAACTGTTTCAGGGGCTTACTCAGAATTTTAATCCAGCTGATAGGTTAAAAAGCTAGATTGCTTCAGTCGTAAACTCCTTCGCAATGACAATCAAGTTGCAAGATTATTGTCATTCTGAGGGCTTTAGCCCGAAAGAATCCAGCTTATAAGATGCTGAAACAAGTTCAGCATGACAAATTTGAAGTTTAGTTTGTAGGTTGGGCAAGTATACTCAACCTACATTTGATTATATTCCAACCTAATTACTCAAAAAAACACGCAGCCATCTCCGCACTCAGCTCGCTCGTTCCGAACCACTTTTGCGGTTCTCATCACTACCAACCAAATAAAAAAGACCTCAAAAGAGGTCTTTTTATTTGGGCAGGGGTGAACTCTTGCTCGCTCGCGGTTAACGTGTCTTCGGACTTTCTTTTCACAAACTTCGTTTGATTCAAAGAAAGCTCCTCCGCACTCAGCTCGCTCGCGCTTCGCACCAGGCAATGCTCCCGCATTGCAGGTTCTCATCCACCCACTAAAAAAGAGGTCTTACGCCCCCTTTTAAAAGATTTGGGCAGGGGTGGATTCGAACCACCGTACTCTCGCGAGAACAGATTTACAGTCTGTCGCCTTTAGCCACTCGGCCACCTACCCATATTTAGTTTTAACCGACGGAGACTCCGCCTATACCCACGCCGCCCCTCAGGTATCCATTCTTACCGCCCTGGGTAAAATTTGCCCTTGACGAGACTTGAACTCGTGACCTCTCCCTTACCAAGGGAGTGCTCTACCTCTGAGCCACAAGGGCTTGAGTTTTTTACTGAGAGTCAGTGGCAAGTACTTAGATAAAGTTTCAGCTTTCTTTTAAAAAGTCCGCCTATGAACTTGCATGCGCTCTTTTTCAGTAAAAAAGCCGGTAATGGGACTCGAACCTACAACCTACGGTTTACAAAACCGTTGCTCTGCCAATTGAGCTATACCGGCGCGTGCTTATGTAACCAATTATATGCAAAAAAATTTTTACTGTCAAGCTATTTTATTTTGAAGTATAATAAATTCCGTAAAACAAACTGAACATGAAGGAACTAAGGGATATGTTAAGAGTAATTACACCGATATTTTTATTACTGATTTCTAATATTTTTATGACATTCGCCTGGTACGGACATCTAAAATTCAAATCCTCTGCACTATGGCTGGTTATCCTCATAAGCTGGGGTATCGCACTTTTTGAATACTGTTTTCAAGTACCGGCTAACCGCATGGGATACGGAGTATACAATGCTGCTCAGCTTAAAACTATACAAGAAGTAATAACACTCATAGTTTTTAGTTTTTTCTCGGTATTCTACCTGAAAGAGCAATTCAAATGGAATTACCTCGTCGGGTTTTGCTTCATTATCCTCGCCGTATTCTTTATCTTTAAAAAATGGTAACTCAACGGTTACATAATAATTATTATTGGTATAAAGCAAATATTATTATATTGTCCTGCCCGGACCGGGGGAACTTTTTAGAAAAGTTCCACAAAATCGGCACCTGTAACTACGTTCGCTAATCAATGTAGTTGCTCAACCCAAAAGTGCACAACTCACTTAGGTGTTACCCTGAACTCGTTTCAGGGTCTATTCCATTTGTCGTTCAGACAAGTGCACTTTCTGCTGTCGTTTCGCAAACATTGATTGCTCACTCCGTTAGGGTGCCACAAGTGTATCATTGCGAAAGAAAAGAATCTCAATATGGGGTTTAGGGTGATACCAGCCACAAAATATTGCCAATAATAATTGGTATGCAAAAATAATTAAACATTCGTAAAAAATACTTGATTTTCAAGATTTTGTATTATAGAATCCTATTAGTCGAAGTAATAAATATTCAAGTTTGGAATCTTGAAGGAAAGAGGTAAAAATGAAAAGCGGAATTCATCCAGATTATAAAAAGACCACAATCAAATGTGTTTGTGGTAACGAAATCGAAACAGGTTCTGTTGTTGAAGGTTTAACAGTTGAAATTTGTAACAACTGCCACCCGTTCTACACAGGACAACAAAAAATCCTTGACTCTGAAGGTAGAGTTGAAAGATTCAACAAAAGATACGGAAAGAAAAACTAATTATTATTTGAATTTTAGCATTATTTCAGACGGATTTTATATCCGTCTTTTTTTATTAAAATGCACAAAATTTTTAGATCCTGAATCAAGTTCAGAATGACAGATGCCTGTACGTTTTTATCAGGTGCTATTTACCCCTCAAAAAATCATGCCAGTAATCACCTTTACCGTCAGGACTTATATTTTTCAAAGCAAAATAAGCGCAAACATGCGCAACATCAGTAGAATCTACACTACAAAATTGAGTGAGATATTCCTCTGTCGAACCCATATAGCCCAATGAATTCCAGGATGTGCCGGTATAAGGGATTACCGAATTATTTTCAGTAAACACAAAAACAAACCTGTCTACACCCCATTTGTTCGGACGGTCTTTGCCATTGATATCAACACAAATCTTCGGACCCCAAGAGAAATTTTGATACGCCGCATTATCATCCATCACATAAGTGCGCCCGACCATATCCGAAAACACTGCAGACTGATCGCACGGATACTGATTGACTTCTTGATTATTAATATTCAGATTTTTAATATTATTCCGTTGGTCAAAACCTTTTGCCGTTAAATTAGATTCACTGGTTTGACCTTTAAAATACCCCATAAATAACCTCAATGAATCTGTAGAACCCCAAGAACCATCATACACAGAGTCCTGATAATCCCGAATTCGCATATCGTTATCAGCATAAAAATTCCGGGCTGCCTGGTTCAAGTCGGAATACGTCTTCATAAATTGCGACTGGAGTTTTTTACCCCTCAAATTATTACTTAATGTTGGTATAGTCATGGCAGCAACAACACCAATAATACCAAGTGTTACCAAAACTTCCGCTAACGTGAATGCAAATTTAAACTTCTTCATACTTAGTATTATAATACACAATACTGTATATGTAAATACTATTTATTGAATACCATAATACTATATGATTATGATATGGATTATAAAAGCTTCAACAATAAATTTGGAACAAAATTAAAATATTACAGATTATTAAATTCTCTCACCCAAGAGGATTTGGCAGAAAAACTGAATGTTGATTCGCACTACATAAGCGATATTGAACGAGGCACCAGAAATATAACCCTAAAAACTTTTTACAAAATCGCCTCTACTTTAGGCGTTGAGCCTTATAAATTATTTTATTTTGATTAAATCTCATTGTAATTTAATCAAGTTGCCATGCTCGCCTGTTTCATATATTATAAATTGAGAAATAAAGGGGGATTTTATGGAAGGGAATAACAAACCGGTCGTCAATCTTATATCAAAGCCGGAAAATATGCTAAAAACTATTTATACAGCCTGCAGAACCTGCTACAGTGCTGATTATCCGATAAATATATACGAAAGCACAGACGATGAAGAAAAAATGTTAAAACTTATCAAACGTGTCGTTGGTTCTGGTCACTATTCAACGATTGAGCATATTCAGGTAAGTTTTGCAATCTCAAATGTTTCAAGAGCTTGCACACACCAGCTTGTAAGACACCGTCACATGTCGTTTTCTCAAAAATCCCAAAGATATGTCAAAGAAAAAGGACAATTTGATTATATTATTCCTCCAACTATAGAAAAAAATCCTGAATTGAAAGAAAAATTTATTGCATTCATGGGTAAAATTTCTGAACAATACCAAGAATTTGTTGAGGCAGGTATTCCGGCAGAAGACGCTCGTTTTGTAATGCCAAATGCTGCAGCAAGTTCTCTTGTTGCAAGCTTAAACCTAAGAGAATTAATCCACCTTGCAAACTTAAGACTTTGCACACGTGCTCAATATGAAATCCGCTGTATGGTAAAAGCAATGTGCGAAGCTCTAATAGCAGAAGAACCATGGTTAAAGGAATACCTGGTGCCAAAATGTGAACGATTAGGATTCTGTGACGAAGATAAATGCTGCGGACGTAAAATTACTAAAGAAGAAATTTTTGAAAAAAACAAATAAATTACGTCATTCTGAGGCAAATATTAAGATTCTTCGCATACGCTCAGAATGACAAAAACCGAAGAATCTCATTTTGGATAAAGATTTATGAAAGCATTAATTCAACGAGTAAAAAAAGCATCTGTCACAATCGACAACCAATTATATTCCCAAATCGGCGCAGGAATGTTGGTCTTACTTGGGGTTGAAAAAGGTGATACAAAAGAAAATGCAGATAAACTTGTTGATAAACTTTCAAAACTCAGAATTTTTGAAGATGAAAACGAGAAAATGAACCTTTCTATCTGCGATACGAAAGGCGAAATGCTCGTAGTTTCCCAATTTACACTATGCGGAGACTGCAAAAAAGGTACTCGTCCAAGTTTTGACAAAGCCGCAGAACCTAAAATTGCCAACGAACTTTACGAATACTTTGTTTCAAAACTTAACGATTATAACATCCCGCACAAAACCGGCAAATTTGCGGCTATGATGGACGTAGAACTTGTTAACGACGGCCCTGTAACTTTTATGATTGAAAAATAAAACACTTAGCTAACCACAATACCGATTCTCGCAGGAATATTAAGCAATGTTAAAATATTCTAAAAAACTGATTTTTAAAAGATTTTCTCTTTTTTATTAATTTGTAGCACAAAGAAGAGAGAAAACTATTGACCGGGTTGCAAAAAATTCAACCAAATTTATCACCTGCCGTTAAGACAACAGGAAACGTGAAAACTGAGCAAAAAACTCAAGCCGCGAAAACTGAGAGTCCTAATCGCACTGCCAATATTACAACACCATCAAACATAACAAACATAACAAACATAGATCAGGCATTAGATTTCTTAGGTGATAAACAGAAACTGCCGGAGAAAAGCTCTACCGATGCTGTAAAAAACAACGGTAAACCTGATGCAGCTCAAGGTAAAGCCCTGCTTGAAGAAGGCAGTGCAAAAATGGAAGAAGCAAAAGCACAACAAGCACGATGCCAAAGTCAAATTACCCAAACTCAAAGTGAAATGGCAACAGCAAAGTCGCAGCACCAAGATGCAGTCAACCAAACTCAAACAATAAAAACAAGTTTAACCTCAATTCAGCAGCAACGCGACTCTTTAACCAGAGAAATAACAACAGTTCAACAAGAAATCCAAAAAGAAGAAAAGAAAATGCAAGAAACGGAAAAAGAAATCCAAGACTTGCAAAAGGAAGCAGAAGCACTGCAAAACAGTGAAAATCCTGAAGACATAGAAAAGATAAAAAATATTTCTTCCAAAATTAAAGGACTAACAAAAAATTTAGGAACAATTACATCTACCCTTAATTCTAAACACTCAAAATTATCAACCCGCTCAAGCAAACTTCGACATGTTGTAAAAACACAGCAGTCGTACTACACAAAAATGAATACAATGTCGGCAAATTACGCCCAATCTAATTCAAAAATTCATAATTTTGCCGAGAAACTTAACGAATTTTCATCAACCGTAAAACAGCTGGGCGACACTACCACAAACATAGGCAAAACAATGAAAGTTACCGGAGAAGCCCTGGTTGCTGCCGGCAGCGCAACCGCAATTTTTTCATTCGGAGCAACCAGCTCTCTCATTGCTCTCGGCAAAACATTAATCTCTACAGGCGGTCAGGTAAATACGGTTGGAACCCAAGTTTCAAAAGTCGGAACAGTAGGAATTCAAGCTGCAAACGCAACTCTTGCTATCACTCAGCCCGCCGGAATTGCGATAAACGGATTTATGAACGCAGCAATGGGTGCTGTTACCTCAGGAAATCAAGTCATGGGTTCTATTACTAAACTCGACGGTGACCTTGATAAAATGATATCAACTATTGATAACATTAAAAACAAAGCTCAAGAGTTTACAAACATTGATAATCTTGTTGAACAAATGGGTGAAGGCATCTCAAACTTGACCAAAAAAGAAGAAGAAAAAACCAACCCACTTGCATAATTTTTGAAAGCATGATATAATAATGATGTAAGTTATATTTTTTATTTGAAATCGATTTATATTGTGAGGATGTTACCTTAAATTATTTTTATTATGAGTATTTTTTATTTTAATTAAGAGGCTTTTATTATGTATGTAAACAAGTGCATTAAGTGCGGTCGTGAATTTGAAACAAAAAACCCTAAAAGAGTTATTTGCCCGGATTGCTTATATCCGGATAAAAAAATGATGCCGGGAGCAAGTGAATCAGAAGCTCCTCAAGCAACAACTGAACAATCCCCTAGAGAAGAAAGACCACAATTCTACAGCAGCTACTCAAGCGGCGGGGATGATAACCAAAGACCATATAACAGACCACAAAGACAATACAACAACCAAGGCAGCTACAATCGCGACAATCGTCAAGGTGGTTACAACAGAGATAATCGCGGCGGCTATGACAATCGTCAGGGCGGCTACAATCGTGACAACCGTCAAAGTGGCTATAACAGAGATAATCGCGGCGGCTACAATAATAACCGCGGTGGTTACAACAGAGATAACAGAGGCGGTTATGACAATCGTCAGGGCGGTTACAATCGCGGAGGCTTCCAACAAAGAAGACCTCAAAATAACAGATTTAACAACAGAAGACCAAATAACCGCAATGCGGCTCCAAAACAACTTCTTGTAAGCAGAGAACAACTGGAACAAATCGAATTGTTGTACAAGTTGATGTTACCGTTGCCTAACCCTGATGCACACGAAGTAATCGGTGAAAAAATCGGATTAGAACCAAGAAAAGTATTTTTCGGCATTAACTTAGTAAGACAAAAAATGATGCTGCCAAAACTGCCGTTCCCAAAACGTAAATTGGCTATTACTCCGGATCAGCTGAATGCTATAAAAATGCTTTACGAACCGTTGCTGCCGTTACCTCCTATCGGCTGTCATAAAATTATTGCAGCACAATTAAAAATGGATGAATGGCGTGTTCACGTGGGTATTGGTCTTGTACGTTCCCAAATGGGTATGGAACGCTGGAACCAAGAACGCGAAGATGCCCCTGAAGAATTTAAAAATCAGGCTAAAGCCGCAAAAACAAAGAAAACTGCAAAAGTAGCGGAAGAGCCTGTAGCAGAAGAGGCTGTTGAAGAAGCTCCAAAGAAAAAAAGAGGAAGAAAACCTAAAGCTGCTGAAGATGCTGTGGAAGAATAGTTTATGCCAAAATTCGTATCTGTCGGTAAAATTCTTAATTTTCATGGCATAAAAGGTGAAGCAAAGATAGGCTGCTCGAGAAATCAGCTTGATTTTGTTTTGTCGCTTGATTCTATTTATATAAAAAAAGAGAACGATTATGTTCGGCTGAATATTGAAACTTCGCGACCACACAAAAATATGGCGTTGATGAAGTTTGAAGGAATTAACTCAATAAATGAACTGCTGGAATACAAAGGTTCTCTGCTTTTCGCGGACGAAACAACGATTCGGGAAAGTCTTGACGAGGACGAATTTTTGATTGATGAGCTCGTAGGCTTGGATGTTTATGACATTGAAACAGGTAAAAAACTCGGATTTGTTGTCGGGGTTTCTAATAATGGTGCAAGTGACTTAATCTCAGTAAAAACTTCTTCAAAAAAAATATGCCTTATACCGTTTGTAAAAGCGATTGTTCCTGAGGTTAAAATCTCAGACAAAAAGATTTTAATAAACAACATTGAAGGATTATTGGAATGAGGTTTGATGTATTAACTCTTTTCCCGGGAATTATAGAATCTTACTGCGATGTAAGCATTATGAAACGAGCAAAAGAAGATAAGATATTTTCGCTAAACACCATAAATCCGCGGGATTACACGGAGGATAAGCATAAAAAAGTTGATGACACCCCATATGGAGGCGGAGCCGGGATGGTTTTAATGCCTCAGCCTTATATAGACGCATATGACAGTGTCGAAAAGCTTGAAAATTCCATAACCGTTATGCTTTCACCACAAGGAGAACCTTTATCGGAAAATCTTGTTTTAGATTTAGCAAAATATGACCAAATAGTTATGTTATGCGGTCATTACGAGGGTTTTGATGAGCGAATCCGTGATATAATAAAACCTAAAGAAATTTCTATAGGAGATTTTGTTTTAACCGGCGGGGAACTGCCTGCCCTATGCCTGATTGATGCGGTAAGCAGAAAACTTGACGGGACATTAGGGAAAATCGAATCCGCAGAAGATGACAGTTTTTCAAACGGTCTGCTTGAATATCCACATTATACAAAACCTAGAGATTTCAGAGGCTATAAAGTGCCGGAAGTACTACTAAACGGCAACCATAAAGATATAAATGAGTTTAGATATAATCAGCAACTGGAACGAACAAAACTGAAACGCCCTGATTTGTATGATAAATTTATGAATAAATAAAGCAAAAAATTCTAAAAAAAACGCCCCGAATTTCGTTAAATTCGGGGCGTCTACATTATTAAATAATTTAAACCCTACATTGCCAAAGTTTCTTCTTTTACAATATTACGTTTAACTTTTCTTGTAGAAGTTCTTGGTAGCGGTTCTTTTCTCACAACAATATTAACCGGGCGTTTGTAAGGTGCCAATTTAATTGATAGATTTTTAACTTCCTGACCAATATAGGCTTCAAGTTCCTCTTTTGTTGAGTATTTTTCTTGAACTTTCTCAGTCGGAACAATAACAGTCATAATCTCTTCTGTACCGTCTTTTGCACCTGATGTTCTTGTCGCTCCGAACACACAAATTTCAGCAAAATCAGGATGAAGTTCTAATACTGATTCAACTTCTTCCGGGAATACTTTTTTACCGCCGGATAAAACAATCATGTTTTTAATACGACCGGTAATATAAAGTCTTCCATCTTCATCAAATTCTGCAATATCACCTGTATGAAGCCATCCATCCGGTTCTAGAACCTCTGCAGTTTTTTCAGGGTTATTATAATAACCTTTCATAACTGACGGGCCTTTTACAAGTAATTCACCTGTTTCAGGATCAATTTTAGCATCATAAGAACCAAGCACAGGTCCTACAGACATTAATTTTCTATCATCCCCTCTATCCATAGAAATAACAGGACTTGTTTCAGATAATCCGTAACCTTGGAAAATTTTAATACCGATTCTTTCAAAGAATTCGCCAACGCCTGCATCAAGCGGTGCTCCACCTGAGATAAATCCATAGAAGTTACCGCCAAATTTTGACAAGATACTTCTGAATAATTGACGTCTTATTGAGTAATCAGTGATATATTCTGCCGCAGCATAAGATTTTTCAAAAAGTAGTTTTTCTTCATCTGACCAAGACTTGATATCTGCTTCGATTGTAGTTTTCAACAGTTTTAAAAATGCCGGTACAACAATCATAAAGTCAATTTTCTTTTCTCTCATATCAGCAAGAACATCTTTTGGTTTCAAACTTTGCGGATAGTAAATTGAAGAACCTCTATTCAAGAAAGTTGAGAAACCAACAGTTAATTCAAACAAATGGTTCATTGGCAGAATTGATAATAAATTTACACATTCGTGAGGCATAATTTCAGGTAAAACCTTAGCCATTTCAAGAACCTGAGTAGTCATATTTCCAAAAGTTGTTTGAACACCTTTTGGGGCTCCTGTTGTACCTGATGTATAAATAATTAGCGCAGTATCTCTTAATGAGCGGTGACGCCATTTACATTCTCTGCCTGAAGGAAGGCTATACAAACTTGGAATAGAGCATGCGTGATTAGGTTCATCCATCAATAGCAAATGCTTAATTGACGGAATACGTTTTTGAAGCTCCAAACCTTTTTCAAGATTAGCCAAAGAGACAGCCAAAACTGAAGGTTGACAACTTGATAGAATAGACTCAAGTTCATAAATTGTCAATTTATTATCCAAAGGTACTGTAATCATACCGGAAATAATAGATGCGAAC
>JAMPCZ010000064.1 GCA_023665935.1 Muribaculaceae bacterium
ATAAGCCGCGGCTGGGCAAATGCCCAGCCGCCGCTACAATATTTATAAACAAATCAATTATTCAGCATCCTTGTTCATATCTTTAATACTCAACGCAATTCTGTGTTCTTGCGGAGTGAATTTTTTGATAAGAACTTCTACGCTGTCGCCAACTTTGAATTTGTTGAACGGGTTGATATTTTCTTCAGCCATTTCAGAAACAGGAAGTAAAGCTTCAACGCCAGGGAAGATATTAATAAATGCGCCAAATCCTGTCACTTTATTAACTGTACCTGAAATTATTTGACCTTCAGAGAATTGACCTTCAATTTGCTGCCATGGATCTTCGCCCATTCTTTTTAGAGAAAGTGAAATTCTCTTTAATTCGTTATCAATTTTGATGATTTTAACTTCCAAAGTTTCGCCCAAAGAAATAACATCTGAAGGGTGTTTAATTCTTTGCCAAGAGATTTCAGAGATAGGAAGAAGACCGTCGATTCCGTTGATGTCAACGAAAGCACCGAAGTCAGCGATTCTTACAACTTCACCTTTAACAACTTGGTCAACTTCAAGTTCTGATAAGATGTTGTCAACAACTTGGTCGCGTTGTTCTGCAACAGCTTGTCTTTGAGATAGTATAAGTTTATTTTTCTTAGGGTCAGCTTCAAGAACTTTAACTTCGATTTTTTGGTCTAATAAACCGTCAAATGGAGTTCCTGTTCTAAGTTGAGATGATGGGATGAAACCTTTTAGGTCTGCAACGTCAACCAAAACGCCGCCTTTAACCACTGATACAACTTTTGCAAGGATTGTGTCACCTTGAACTTTTGCATCGTTAAGTTGAGCCCAAGCTTGAGCAAATGCAAGTCTTTTCAATGAAAGAAGCATTCCGTCTTCATCGTGTTCTTCTTTTAGTACATAAAATTCTTTAACATCACCAATTTCCAAAGGTGTTTCTTCTTCAAGAGAAGAGATTTCTTTGTTAGGTAAGAAAGCTTCGGTTTTAGCACCGCGAACGCTTACCAAATAACCATCTTGGTCTTTTTTCAATACAGTACCTTCAACGATATCTGCTACTGAATGTCCGTTTGAAAAGCTTTCTTCTAAAAGTTTTTCAAATTCGTCTAATGTTGCTTGTGTCATTTTTTATTTTCTCCTTTTCTTTGTTTAGCTTTTTTATATTTATACTGAATTTGTTTTATTTAGTGTGGTTTAGTCTGTTTATAACGTTTTCAATTACACATTGCGGAGTGGATGCTCCTGCTGTGACAGAAATCCTTTCTGAAGATTCAATCAAGTCTTTGAAGGTATCCAATTCCTTATCTGTTTCAATGTGGATTGTTTTGGTTATATCTTTTAAAATTTCTGCAAGATGAGTTGTGTTAGCACTTTTTTTAGAGCCGACAACAATCATCAAATCGCTGTTTTGCGCAAGTTTTTTTGCTTCTGCCTGGCGCATTGCAGTACTTTGGCAGATGGTGTTTGAAACCAACAGTTCTTTTGATAACGGTGTCAGGTATTTTATAATTTCGTTCAATGTTGAAATCATTTGTGTTGTCTGTACAACAACTCCGATTTTTTTATGTTCTTTTAAATCTTTTTCATAAGGTTCAAGCTGGATTGGGTTGTCGGCGACAAGAACTTTATCGCTGTGCAGAATTGCGTTAGCTTTAATGGCGATTACTTCGGGATGTTCAGCCTTTCCGACAATAATCGTGTAATATCCGTTTTTAGCGAGTTCTACTGCTTTTTGCTGAACTTTTTTTACGTCAGGACAGGTCAAATCATAAATTTCAAACCCAGCGTGTCTAATTTTTTCAAACATTTCTGGACTTTCGCCGTGGCTTCTTACGATACAAATTCCATCACCTTGCTGAGGCAAGTCTTTCAACGTTTTTATTCCCAGCGAATCTAATTCCTCAATAACCTGAGAATTGTGTATAAGTTCACCTAATACACAAATATTTCGCTGAGGGTTTTCGGCTTTTAATTTTTTAGCAGTTTCAACGGCTCTTTTTACTCCGTAACAAAAACCTGCAAACTTTGCTAATCTGATTTCTTTCGGCAATTCTAAATTGTCTTCTTTCTAATGAACTCGCAGGTAATAATTTCCCCTGCTGTAAGAAGATTACACCATAAAAAGAATTTAGTGTCAATCTATCTATAAATGGAATAAAGGTCGAAGTTAATAGGTTAATATACTTACGCATTAAATTTAAAAGATTGCGGAGGGTATTTCTTTTTGATTTTTTGTCCCATACCGACTTTTGTAGAACCAAAAATTCCGATACCGTTTTCTTCTTCGTCTTCCTCCAATGCTGCCATTGTAAATGCGGTTTTTGGAGCTTGTTTATTGTATTTTAAATTCCATTCGTAAGAACCCGGAGTAAGGACTTCTTCTCTTTGAGATTGGGTTTTACCTGTTTGGTTATCGACAACTTCGTAAGGTTCATTGTCGTTTTGGTTGTCTATATCTGCGAATAAAGCGTTATTCTCGGCTGTTACTTCGTTATTTTCTAATGCAGGGGTTTTGTTTTCTGCGATATTTTGTTTGTCTTGTACCTGTTGAGGTTTTTCTTCAACGGTAGTTTCTTCTTCTGTTTGATTATTTTTTCTTTGAGGAGAAAGGGCAAAGTTACCGTCTAAAGATACCCCTTTCAAATTATTGTAAGTATTGCAAATACTTGCTTGCATTCCGAATGGAAGGTAAGCCAAATATTTTTTAATCTCGTCGATACCGGCATTACTGTTGATTAAGTCCATAATGAATTCATACATAATATCACTGCGGACTGCAGAAAGATCATTGATGTACGGAATGAAACGTTTTACGGTAGACGGTTGAAGCTTGTCAAGCAGACGTTTACTTTTACATTTTGCGAATAATTCTTCCAACATACTACCGCTTTTTATAATTGATGCCAAAGCTTCGATTTTACTGGTGTTTCCGGTAAGTGCAACTGCGCTAATCAACTTATAAATAATTACGTTGCCGAATTTTTGAATAAGTTTAGAATAAATCGTGCTGACGCTGTTTGAATTTATGAAGCTTTTAATTTTTTCCTGGTTAATTTTTGAAGCATCTTCGATTGTTTCAATTTCCTGAATTGCATCAGCAAATTCTTCAATTTCAGCATCTGTAATTTCGCGAGCAGCCTGGTCTGCTGCAACTTCCGTAATATGATTTTCTATGTTTTCAAGAGCTTTATCTTTTTTCTGTTGCAGAGCTTCGGTTGTTTTTTGATTAACTTTATCAATATTAGACGCTGCAGTAGAAGTTGTTGTCGGGGTTACCGTCGGTGTTTGCACTACGTTTGGAATTACTGCAATATCCGGTGCTGCAGCTGCTTGCGGGGTAGCTACAGGCTGTGTTCCGGTTTTTTGTTCGGTTTTTGGAGCTGATATATGTACGGATTCAGATTTTGTTGAAACCTTACCTGTGTCAATAGCTTTTTGAACCTTGGCTTGAGTTTCCGGCGGGTAAGATTTTGCAGCTTCCTTAACATAAGAGGTGTACTGTGTCTTTTTGCCGGGATCTTCAATATATTTTGAAGCTGCACCAATGTATTCCAATACATCCGGGTTTTTAACACCTTCAGCCCAACCTTGACCTAACTTGACTCTTGAATCATCATTTGGCGCAATTTTTATGGCTGTATCAATGAATGTTCCGGCTGTTTTGCTGTTAATATCTTTATCGTTGGCAATTCTGTTACCTGCATCAATAATTGTTTCATCTGTCGCGCCGACTTCATGGAGTACTACCGGAGCAATTCCTGCGTGAGATTCTTTTTGTTTTACAATTTTATGTGTAGCATCAGCTTGTTCTGCCGGGGTTGCAGATTCAGCGATAGCACCGTATGCACCAGCTATAGCTACTGAGGTGTCGGTGGAAGCTGATGCCGCAATCCACATTTGTCTTCTTTTAGATTGTTTTTCAACCCTTGAGATACTATCCATTGCTGTTTTGAAGTCTAAATCCAAATATCTTGCGTCGTCTGCACTTATTCCAAAAATTTCTCTAAGTGCATCTCTGTATTCAAGGTCATCTATACTGTTAAGAATGGCTAAACGTGCTTCATCATCCAAATCATCAACATTAATCCCATTGTTTGCCAACCAAGCTTCCAGTCTTTCTGTGTTGTTTTTTCCCGGATATTTTTTGATAATATATGACAAATCATCAGATGAATCTTTGCGTTCGACTTTTGTTAATATGTCATCAGGTTTATAGTTTTTAATATCTTCATTAAGTTCTTTTAATTCTTGTTTTTCTTCCTCTGTTAAACCTTCAGTTTTTTGCTTTTCTAACAGCTCATTTCTTCTTGCACACATAGTTTCGTGTGTTTTTTGGTAATCAACTTCAAGTTGCTCGATTCTCTTTAGTTCTTTTCTTTCACTGTCTGTTATTGTGCCATTTTTTTCTTTTTCTACCAAATAATTTTTTATATCTTCGTTTGTAACAGGCATTTTATTATTTTCCCGCATTACATCACGAAGAATTCTATCACTGTCGCTTAGCTTGATACCATTGGCTTTCTCATACTCTTCCATTGCTTTAATGTATGTTCTGGTATCTTGCATACATTCAGCCGCAGAAATATTATTAGCTTTTGCGTAGTTATTTATAGCAGTCAATTTAGTTACAATAAGTTCTTTTGCTACTTCTTGTATTTTAGGGTCGTTCCAATCTTCACCGTATAGCATGCTGCCTATGACGTTGGTCCATTCTTCTCTGAGTTTGACTATATCCTCAGATGAAATATTTGGATTTATGCTCAAGATTATTGTGTCAATAATTTTGTTAAATTGTTCATCAGGAGATAAAGCTTTCCACTCTTCTGATTCGGTATCTATTTTACCGATGAAGTATGTATCAAGTGCTTTTCCCATAAACTCATTGATTAGAGCGTGTTGTTTTTCTGCAGGCATGTTCATGACATCTTGAACAGAAATACCTTTTTTATCTAACGCATCAAGAAGGGTTCCTGCTATCTGTACTCCGAAATCTTTTGAGTTTTTAGTAAGTTTTTCCCAGTTTGGGTTTAAGCTGCGGCCAATTGTATCAATTATACTATTTTTAATCTGAGCTTTGTTTTCATTTTTATAATCTGAATATTCAGGAGTCAAATATGACAACATTGCATCAAGTTTGGCATTTAGCTTTTCTGTAGATGTAAGTTTTTGCCAATCTTCTGATTTAAGTGTTTCTTTAGGTATTATATTATCAAGCAGCTTTAAGCAGGCACTCAATAATGTTTGAACTTCTTTTGGGTTACTTAAGTCTAAGGTTTCGGATTTCAGACCAGCTAAAGCTTTTTTTAAGGCGTTGACTTGGTCTTTTGAAAGTTCAAGGCGTTTATTATCTGTGTTTGCAACAATATCTTTTACGAGTTTATCTACATCTACACCGGCAGATGACACAGAGGAATCATTTTCCTGCTGTGCATCGGTTTTTGTTGCGTTAATTTGTGTAGTTATATTAGTTAAGATTTCACGAAGTTCCTGTTCGTCTGCATTCGGAAAATGAGCTGAGAGTTCTTTCATTTGCTCTTGATATGAAAGTTCTCTAAACTCTTTGGAGTCAATTAACTTTGCGATTATTTCGTTCGGTTTATTTGACGTTCCGACAGGAACAACAGTGGCTGTCGAAGTTTTTGTGGCAGGCTTAGTTGACGGGCTTTTTGCCTGTGGTTCTACGCCTGTTGCGGTGTGGGTTTTTGTTGTAAATCTATCGACAGCCATCTTTATCTTCTCTTAAAATTATATGCTACAAATTCATAAAAACATGATTTTATAGGCTTTTTCAATAGGTTTTATTTTTGTTACATTTTTTTACATGTTATTTTAGTAATTCAGCAGAATTTGTAACTTGTATACTATTGCCTTCAAACATTTTTACAATAGATGTAACAGGCTTAAACTTAGTTTTTCCTTCCGCTAAATCCATTAAACCGTTTGCAATATCATCCGGTAATCTTATTTCGTATTTAATAAATTTCCCGTTTTTACCATCTTTGTCGCAAACTTCTTCTGAAACAACAGCTCCTACAAAATCTCTGCCATTTCCCAATTGGTGTAATCTGACTCCTGCTAATCTAGGCGGGTGATTATAATCCTCGTAGTATCCACCCGGATTTATCGGTTGGTATCCTTTAGGAACAAAGTATACACCTGAAACGGAAGTGTTATTTGGTCTTATATCTTTAGAGCTGTAAACATAGTACATATTGTAGGATTTGCCGTTTGAAGAGAATGCTTTTTCGTATTGTACATATTGAGGTCTTACATAACTGGAAACTCTATTGCCTGAGCTTGTTCTTGAACTTTGCGGGGCAGGTTCTGCCATAGCATAAAGCTGTTCTGTCTGCGGGAAATTCATTTCATCTTGATAATTTTCAGCCGCAGCTCCTGCACTGCTTAATAGTGATGGAGATAATGTCATCATCATTATTACCGGAACTTTTACAAAATTGCTTGCTCTTTTGGGTCTTGCATTTTCTCTTATTTTATCTCCTTCGGTATCGTTACCAAACGAAATTTTGCTTGCGCGCGAATTTAAGTTTATACTACTTACTGCACTAATTGCCATTTTACTTAACTCCTTTGTTTAATTTTATTTTATCAGGACTAACCCCTCAGTCCTTACTTTCACTAACCTTACTGCTCATTATAGCAATATTTTCAGGGTTTGTAAAGGTTTGTAGAATTTTCTACTCCTCAATACGTGGTTTGTGGCTTGAAAACGTAAAAATAAAAAATTTTGCTATCTTCTAAATTTAAAGCTTAACAAAACTTAAATCTTGTCAGTATGCGAACTTAATCCAAGAGTTTTATTGTTATCTATGTCAATGACCTGCTTGATTATTGTGTGTGCCATAAGCAGTAAATATGGATTAATTTCGGTTGTTTGTGCCGAATTAATATTGGCGGATTGCTTTTGAGTATTGTTTTTAATATTACTGTTTGTTTCAATATTCAGGACTGAACCCATGGCGTAATGTTTCTGTTCATTTTCTATTCTTAAACGGATTTCGTGTTTTGGGAAGTCTTCACTGCATTCAAATTTAATTTGAACAGAATTAGAAGTTTCAAGAAACAGGGTAACGTTTACCGCTCCATAATTTATGGTAGAAATTGTTATTGTTAGAATGCTGTCACTTTCTTCGTGTGAGTCGTTTTTATTTTGAATTTCCAGGTCAAAACCCACACCGTCTTCAAGCGGCAGCCACGGCAGGTAGAGCATTAACAGAAGTTTCAGTGTTTTTTGAGGATTATTTTCTGAGGCAACCGAGATACTTGCATTTATTAATTTTGCCATTTCTTTCATTTGGGAAAGGTCAGTGATTCCTGCTTTTGAGGCTTCTGTCATTGACATTATTAGTTTCGTAATCGCATCTTTTCCGTTTTTTTGAAACAGCATTGAAATCTCATTCAGATTAATCATTCCGCCGGATAAGATTTCCAAATTCCGAAGTGCAGGCTGAACTTGGCTCGCTAATTGGATATTAACCAGCTCTTTTGTTGTCGAGGTATTAAGTCCTTGAAGCTGTGCAAGTATTTGCGCCTGGAGCTGAGATAGAGTATTTCTTTGTGCTGCAAGCTGGTTTGCAAACATTTGATTGAATTGCGCCTGAGTCATTCCGCGCTGAATCATATAAATAAATTCGTTAATGTTTTTGGGAAGCCCCATAACTTCTTTTGCGTAAGCGGCTCTATCCATGCTTTGCAGTGCATTTAGCTGTCGGGTTTCGGTAAGTGCAGTTGTTTGCAAATTGCTAAGTGCCGCAGCCGTGTTTGTTTGATTTTGGATTGTGGTTTGGCTTGATACTTGTGATGTTTGAACCTGGACACCCGCATTAAAACTTTTTTGAGCACCAAAAGTCTGTCCGTGGAAATTTCGGTTAAAGTTGTTCAAAAATTTGTTAATATCAATACCTGTCATATATCTAATTTAACTGATTTTTTTGAAAATGACAAATTTTTTTCATCATAATATCTTATATTAACTATATTTATTCTTCAATCGGCATATATGATTGAGGATAACTGTAATCCTCCAAAAATCCGAGATTTTTGTATAGTCTTAGGGCTTGAAGATTGTTGGTTTCAGTTGTTGTATTAATTTCGGTTATTGGAGTGGCATATAGTTTTACCGCTTTCATTATGTAATCCATTGAGTGTTTTAGCATAATTGTTGAAAGTCCTTTGCCTTGGTGCTCTTGCTTAATTCCTACAAGCGGGATGTTTACAATAGAGCCGCCCGTAAGGTTCATGAATGCAAATCCGACGGCTTCGCCTTTGTATAAAAGTACACTGGAAGAGTTTGGCATAAATTCAGCGTAAACATCTTTCACAATTTTTGTGAGAATATCTCTTGTTCCTTCTTCTGTGAGAAATCTTGGGTCAAACAGAGCGTCGGAACTGTCTTTGAACGATTCTTGAATAACTTTTATCGCATCTTCAAAATAGATATCTTTCCAATGGGTTACTTCGTAATCTTCAGGGAGTTTAACCACTCTTGCGCGGTCAAATATTTCTTTTGAAGCGTTACTGTCAAATTTATATCTGAGCACTTCTATTCCCACGAATTTGAATCCTAATTTTGCAATAACACTTATTAAAGATTTTTGTTCTCCAAGCATTGGATAGCAAACAATTTTTTCGCGTCTTAGAGGCTTTGTTATATCAAGGAATTTATTTAGTAATTCTTTTGATTGCTCCAAAAAGTTTTCTTTGTCTTTGCTGTGGATAATATTTAACTCAATTGCTTCCGAGATTGCCGTTGTATAGACAAGAAAAGCCACAGGAGTAATGTTTTCGTCTTCATACAATGCAATACATTTTATTAAATCTTTGTCAATAGCTTCCAAAAACCCGTCAAAATCAAGCGGTTCCAGTTCAAAGTTATATTCACTTGCAGCTTTTTGGCGGAAATCTTCATATAAAGCTTCCAAGTTATCGTAATCGTGGGATGTTAAAATTCTTGCATTGTACATCTGTCATACTCCTTATAAATAGTGGTGCATTTTCTCTTTTTTTGTGTCTATATATCGCTTGTTGTAAGGGGTGATTTCGGAACTAACTTTGATTATTTCGTTAATTTTTAATCCGTAGCCTTCCAGCCCGATAATTTTTTTCGGATTATTTGTTATCAGATTAAAGTTTGTATAACCTAAATCTACAAGGATTTGGGCTCCTGTTCCGTAATCTCTCAAATCTGATTTGAAACCGAGGGATAAGTTTGCCTCAATTGTATCTTGTCCTTCTTCCTGGAGTTTATAGGCTTTAATCTTGTTACATAAACCGATTCCTCTGCCTTCGTGATCCGTAAGGTATACAACCGCGCCTTTCCCGTAATCGTTGATATATTTTAGGGCATTGTTCAGTTGCGAATTGCAATCACATTTCAGACTGTGGAAAACATCGCCTGTCAGACACATACTGTGAACCCTGACCGCCGGAGTTTTGTTTGAGCCGTCATCTTTAATAAGAGCAACGTGTTCAGTTCCGTTTATTTGGTTTTTATATGCGTAAAGTTTGAACTCTCCATATGGAGTCGGAAGTGTTGTTTCTGCTTCGCGTGTGACGAGTTTTTCTGATTTTAATCTGTATGCGATAAGCTCGGCAACAGAGATAAATTTCATCCCGTGTTTGTCTGCAAATTCTCTCAGATAATCTCTTCTTGCCATATGCCCGTCAGGAGCCATAACTTCGCACATAACACCTGCTGCACGGTGAGCGCAGATTTTTGCAAGGTCAACAACGGCTTCTGTGTGTCCGGTACGCACCAGTACTCCGCCGTTTCTTGCAACACACGGGAACAAATGCCCCGGACGTCTTAAATCAGACGGAAGAGCGTCGGGTGCTATTGCAACTTCAACGGTTTTTGCTCTGTCATAAGCCGAGATACCAGTGGTTACGCCATACTTTTCAGCTGCATCAATGCTGATTGTGAACGCGGTTTTCATTCCTTCCGTGTTTTGTTCAACCATTTGCGGTAAATCCAGTTTTTTTGCAATCTCATCGGAAATTGCCAAACAAATTAACCCTTTGACTTCGGTTGCCAAAAAGTTGATTAATTCCGGTGTGACTTTTTCTGCTGAAATTATTACATCGCCTTCATTTTCTCGGTCTTCATCATCAGCTACAATTATCGGTTTTCCGTTTTTAAAATCTTCTATTGCACTTTCAATGCTGTCAAATCTAAATTCTTTGTTCATTATACAAATCCGTTTTCCTGTAAAAAATTCATATCTATGTTACTTTTTTTATTATCTTGCGCGGATAAAAATTTTTCAACATATTTTCCTAAAATATCGGTTTCAATATTTACATTATCGTTTGGTTTAAGGTCTGAGAGGTTTGTGTTTTGGTATGTGTGCGGTATGACTGCAATTTTTACGATATCATTTTCGATGTCTGCAATCGTCAAGCTTATTCCGTTTACTGTGACAGAACCTTTTTTGATGACGTATTTTGACAGGTTTTCGGGAATTTTTATTTCTATATTGTAGAAATTTCCGTACTGTTGTTTTGTCAAAAATTTCCCAATTCCTTCCACATGTCCTGAAACTATATGTCCGCCAAGTCTTGAGTTAAGAGTCAAAGCTCTTTCAAGGTTAACTTTTTGACCTTGGGTAAGTTCTGAAAGATTAGTAATATTCAGGGTTTCGTCACTAATTTGAACAACGAAAGAATCTTCGGTAAGCCTTGTTACTGTTTGGCAAACTCCGTTGACAGCTATGCTGTCACCTAACTTTGTTCCGTCAAGTACAACCCAGCATTGAATCTCCAATTCTGCATTGTCTGCGGATTTGGTAATTCGTTTAACTAACCCTGTTTCTTCTACAATTCCTGTAAACATAACCTCAGTGTAGCATATATTTAAAAAAAATGGAACAGGGAGAAAGGTGTTGATAGGTCAATAAGTCAATAAGTTAATAAGTTAATAAGTTAATAAGTTAATAAGTTAATAGGTGAATAAGTTAATAAGTTAATAGGTGA
>JAMPCZ010000065.1 GCA_023665935.1 Muribaculaceae bacterium
ACAAAGTGTCGTAGGGGGTTCTTATGTTCACAGGCCGCAAATATAGGAAAGACAACCCTTAAACGTTACCATCCACTGAAATTATAAAATTATCGCAGATATATCTTCTTTAAATTACTTTGTAAAATAATCACAAATTAATTTTTCTCGGCGTGGGAGTAAATGTTTAATACGATTCAGGATAGATTTATTCTGCAAATCGTCTAATTCCTTCTTTAATACAGCCTTTTCAATCAGGATTTTATTGTATAAATCGGCGCAGACATTACTTTTATCAATATGTTCACTTAATTTTGACAATTGTGTTTCTTTTTCTCTGATAGAAAAAATAAGTTCTTGTTTCACTTTACTTAAACCTCTCATATATCACATTAAAAGAATAAACTGTATTGTCAAATTTAAAATCAACTTTTTAGGTGATTTTAAACTAAACGTTCAATAAATCATACTCATAACCGAGTTTTAAAGCTTCGATATTTTTTGGAATTAAAATTTTGCGATGCTCCGGAATGACATTATAAAGGGCTTTTTCAAGAATTTCTACAGATAAAGCTCTGCTTATCTTAGACAAAACACCTAATGCAAGTATATTAGACATCTTAACATTACCTAATCTATCATGAGCAGCCTGGGTAATCGGAACCTCTACATAATCTATATCTTTGCGCGATTTTTTCACGGTTGCAAGCGACGAATTAACAATAATTGCACCGCCCGGATTCACAGCTGATTCAAACCGGTCAAAAGACGCCTGGTTCAAGACCACAATATAATCGGCATGACTTTTTTGAACTGCACTAACCTCCTCATCAGAAGCTACAACAGTACAATTAACGGTTCCTCCGCGCATTTCTGCTCCATAAGACGGATGCCAGGTAACTTTTTTCCCGTCTATCATAAACCCGTTAGCCAAAACTTCTCCGGCTAATAACACGCCCTGACCGCCAAATCCTGCGATTATAAAATCTTTTTCCATAATTATACCTGCTTTTCTGCTGTAATATCTTTATAAATACCCGGTTTAAATACTTCCATCATCTCGTTGCGAACACGGTCATGCGCCTGTTCAGGAGTCATTCTCCAGTTTGTAGGACAGCTTGAAAGGATTTCTACAAACCCGAAACCCAAGCCCTTCATCTGCACTTCAAAGGCTTTTTTAATCGCGTGTTTTGCCTTGCGAATATTGGCAACAGAATCCAATGAAACTCTTGCACTAAAGGCTGTACCATCACACAACGCAATATGTTCTGCAATTTTGATAGGATATCCGTAATATTCCAAATTTCTTCCTTTTGGAGAAGTTGTTGTGACTTGCCCGACAAGTGTTGTCGGACCAAGCTGACCGCCGGTCATTCCGTAAGTCGTATTATTTATACAAATCGCTGAAATTTTTTCACCCCGAAGTGCCGCATGCATACTTTCAGCAAGCCCAATGGAGGCAAAATCGCCATCACCTTGATAAGTAAATACAAACTTCTCAGGACATGCCCGTTTAATCCCGGTAGCTTCTGCAATCGCTCTGCCATGCGGGGATTCTAACGCATCAATATTTAAAAAGTCATAAATAGTAACGGAGCAGCCAATTGCCGCAGCAACAATGGTGTTATCCCGAAGCCCGAGTTCCTCCAAGACTTCCGCAACAAGCCTAACCGCAACACCGTGGTCACACCCCGGACAAAATGTGTACTTTGCACCTTTTCTAAATGTGTCTGCTATTTTAAAAACTTGAGTTTCCATTATATTAAGCCCTCCACTTGCGCGGCAATATCTTCAGGAGCAGGAGGAGTTCCAACCCCTTTGTGTATAAGTTCTACCGGAACCTTACCATTGACGGCAAGCCTTACATCGTTTACCATTTGACCCATATTAACTTCAACAACAACAAACTTCTTGACCTTATCCGCAAGTTGAGCCAATCTTGCATTCGGGAACGGGAATAACGTAACAGGTCTGAATGTGCCGACTTTCAAGCCTTTTTGCCTGCAAAGTTTAGCGGCAGAATTCACATTTCGTGAAGTTGAACCGAAACTTACCAAGACAACATCAGCATCTTCGGTATTTGCTTCTTCCCATGCAGTTTCATTCTCTTCAATAGTTTTATATTTTGCATAAAGCTTTTCTAAAAATTCGCACTGTCTGTCTGCTAGCGGAGCATAGGAGCGGATAATTCTGCCATCTCTGCCCTTAGCACCTGTCAAGCACCAGGATGAATTATCTATCTCCTCATACGGATACGGCTTAAACTCAACAGGTTCCATCATTTGTCCCAGCAAACCATCAGCCAGCAGCACTGTCGGGTTTTTATATTTATGAGCCAAATAAAAAGCTTTATAGGTTAAATCAACACATTCCTGAACTGTCGACGGAGCAAGAACGATAAGTTTGTAATCACCGTTACCGCCCCCTTTTGTCGATTGAAAATAATCACCTTGTGACGGATAGATATTACCTAATCCCGGACCACCACGCATCACACTAACCAAAACAACAGGTAATTCATCTGCCGTAGCATAGGACAGAGCTTCCTGCATCAATGAAACCGCACAAGAAGAGGAAGACGACATTGCCTTAACCCCGGTAGAGCATGCCCCGAGCACCATATTAATTGCAGCCAACTCACTTTCGGCTGAAACATATGCCCTGCCAAGCTCCTGCATCTTTCCGCTCATAAATTCGCCAATTTCACTCTGCGGAGTAATCGGATATCCGAAATAGCACTGACAACCCGCATTTACTGCGGCTTGCGCTATTGCATAATTCCCTTTTATCAAAACTTTTTTACCGGTTAAACATTCCGAAACCATAATTCTATCCTCTGTATACTTCTGTAATAGCTAAATCCGGACATCTTGTTGCACACATAGCACATCCCAAACACACATTATCCGGATCACAAAATTCAACAACATTATTACCCAGGTTGTTAGTATTCCCGCTGATTTTTATCAAATTTTTCGGGCATTCCTTAATACACAAATAACAAGCTTTACACTTTGTTTCATCAATAACTATATGACTCATTCTATCCCACCTCTCTACTCATTCTAGCACCAATAATAAAATTTAAACACTGTAACTTAACATTTGTAATAAATAAGGTTAATAAAATTTACTAAAAAACATAACCCTGATAAAATTAAAATGTAGGGATATATTTTAAGGAAGAAAAATGGGTCAGGAATTAGAATTAATCGTTGATATGCTAAAAGAGATTGAGAGGGCTAATAACACTAACTCTCAGAGTTTTGATAATCTGTTAAACGGGATAAATAACAAAATTGATGTAATGGGCAGAAGTAACGCTTCAGCAGAGCTTTTAAAGGTATGCCTGAGCGAACTTGCAAAAAACATCGACGACAAGTATACAACGACAATTTCAAGATTCACGGAAATTGAAAAGGCTCTAAAAGCTGTATTTAACGCTCAGGACGAGCATGTCAAAACAGTAGAAATCAAAGAACTTTTTGATATTTTTTCTACCAACCTTAACAATTTCTACTCCGAATCAAGACAGCAGCGCGCAATTCTTTCCGGAATAGAAACAAGACTCACCGATATAAGTACGGATAAAACTGACAAAGAAGATATCCTCAGAACAATAACTTTATTAAGAAATGATTTTGAAAACCTTAATCACAGCTACAAAAGCGCGATTGATAATGTAAATTCAGACCTAAAAGCTATCCTGTCAAACATGATTAAACTTGACCAAACCGAACTTGCTCAGCAAATCAGTGAACAAGTCGAAATCATGTACAAAGCAACCGTTGAGATAGTTAATTACCTGACCACTATTGACAAGCGTGAATCAAATTTAGAAAAACTCCTGTCTAACGTAGCCACAAACGAAAGTTTAAAATTGACCCAGGGTGTTATTGATTCCATCATAAAAAAATCCGAAGAAATATCCGAAAAACTTACTGACCTTGCCGATAAATCCGATATAAAAGGATTGGAAGATGCTGCAAGTTATATGAATGATAAGCTGGATAAAGTTGTAACTAAAGAGTTATTCTCAAAAATTACAACAACAACAGACGCGCTGATTAACCAAACTGACGAAATCAAGCAAACACTTGCAGGCGTTACAAAAAATATCGATTCTCAACCTGATACCAGAATGTTTGAAGATGCTCTGCAAAATCTGTTCAAAAAGTTTGACAGTCTTTCACAAGATATTAACAAACTTGATTCGGGCGAAAATTTAGCTGAAATAGACAACCGCCTGAATGTAATTACCGGTGAATTATCAGTTATTAAAAATATCGCATCGGATATAAATGATGCCGTAGCGTCAAAACTGTTATCCGCAATTGAAGACATCTCTTTTGAGAACCAAAGTTATGATATAAAAAACCACATCTCAAAAATGGTTTCTGAACTTCCTCAAAAAGAAGATATCGACAGAATCTTGGAAAACAATCTGTTAAACAAAAGTGCAGTTGATACCTTGATAGAAAAAACGGATTACATTGCAGACAGATTAGATTCTCTCCCTACACATCAGGACATGGCATCTCTTAACAACAACCAATTGAGCCTGGTCGAAAACCTGCAGGAAGTTGCAAATAAATCAGATATAGAAAATTTGGAAGCAAAAACTGACGAAATAGAAGAAATGATTGACAAGCTCAATTTCGACAACGAATTTGAGCAGATTTATAACAAAACTTCTGCAATCGAAACCTGGCTTACCGAGTCTGATTTAAAAGAAAAATCAGATGAGATACTTTCTCAATTCCCAACAAAAGCAAACCAAAAGGATGTTTTGGAAATTTTAACAACATCAAATAAAATTGTTGAAGGGTTAGAGGAATTATCCAAAAATACCGATGCCAAAAAGGTTAACCGTACAGTTGCAGAATTATATTCAATGCTGGAAGAACTGAAAAACGATTTCATTAACACGACCGACATTCACAACGATTCTGTAATCGTTGCACTTACCGAACTTCAGCAAGCAGCCGAAAAAGTCGTTACAGTTGATGAATTTGACTCTTTTGTTGAAGATTTGAAATCGTTTGTTGAAAATAATATCAACAACAACGAAAATATTGAAAAAACTTTAGCAACAATAAAAAATCAAACTTCAACGGTCGATTCTTCAATTTCGGCAATAAAAGAACTCTTGCTGGCAAAAAATGCCGAATTTGAAACCTTTAGCAATATTAACAACCAAACATTGGCAAGTATTGAAAATTATATTTCCGGAATTAAAGAAACGCTTTCAGGCTCAACTGTTGATGGAGCGTCAAAATCAAGTATTGAAAATTTAGAAACTCAGCTAAAAGAATTAAGCGAAGCAAACAATGAGTATATGCAGGTTTTAAGTTCAAAACTTGATAATATTATCGCACTTTCAGAATCTGAAGTTACCTGCAATTTTGAAAGTTCAGTAAAAGAACTTGAAGAAATTAAAAATCAAATACAAGAACTTGGTGCATCTTTTGGTAACCTTAACGGTGACAGTTCTACAAGTTTCGTATCAGACTTCCTCGCTGAAAAATTGGAAGAACTGAGCCGTGACATCTCAAATCTTTCATCCGGTATTGAAAACAAAATCGGGCACGGATTTGCCTATAACGCAGAACTTGTGGAAGAAAAAACCGGGTTACTGCTTGACTTAATAAAAGAACTGCGCAGCTCAAACAGCAGCAATATTGAAATGTATGAAAGATTAACCGTTGCAGATAACGATTTAATCGGATTCAAGCAGGAGTTGGAACTTGTAAATACTGATATTATTAATAGTATGAGTTCAAACACTGAAACTCTGCTCAATGAACTTCACCCGCTGAAAGAAATGATATCAAATCTGCTCTCTAACATTAAGCTAAACAGCTTTGATGCTGCCACAGAACCGCTTAATGAAGTTCAGGAGACACTGCGTGATAATATTACGGATACAGTAGTTCTAAAAAAAATTGATGATATATATATAAAGATATCAAATGAAATAGCCGCAAATGAAACTACAATAAAAGATTTGCTCTTGAATGATATTGACTCTGTTTTAATCAAAATAGATTCACTGAAAGACGAGATTGAAGAATCCGTTTCCTCAGTAATTCCGCCAAGTGCAGATGAAATGATTGAGTTTAGAAACTTTGCAAAAGAAATCAATGAGTTTAAACAAACCCAAGAAAAATTATTCTCTAAACTTTCGCAAGACATTTCAACGGCAATAAACGAACAGTTTGAAATCCAAAACGAGAAATTTGAATCCTTGTTAGCGGTTTCAAATAACACCGAAGCAATACTTAAAGCAATTGACAGATTAAAAAAATGTATCTTATCAGGCGGCAGCACCTCTGATTCTACTGATGAATTTGGGGTTAATGAGTATGAAAAAGAATTTGAACAACCTTCGGTTGAAGAAATCAAAGAAAGCTTTGAAAATATCACACATTTAATCAGTAAATTATCAGACCAAAACGCTGAAATTAAAGAAGTTTTAAACGCGCTGCAAACGAGACTTGTTACCGACGACAGTACAATACGCACAGAAGACGGAATTGAAATAATTGACGATATTGAAAGCAATGAAAGTTCAAGTATTGGCAGAAATTCCGACGAAAATTTTGACATCATCAAAGCCTTGGAATTGTTACAAAAGGATGTTAAAACTTTACATGAAAATATTACATCCTCTCAACCAATAAGCAAAGATTGGCTTGAGGACGTAAAAAATTATATTGCGGGCGATGATATCCGCTCCATGCTTGAAGAAATCAACGGAAAAATTGATATCCTGTCAATGACAGACAGCACCGAGTGGGTTGATGAAATTAGAAATGTCGTTCAAAATATTTCACAAAACGACAGTGGACAATTTTCACAATATAACAACCAAGTACAATCAACACTTGCATTAATAAATGAAAAACTTGATATACTTTCAGCCTCAGATAATTCTGCGGACTTTGACGATATCAGATTTTCACTTGATTCCATTGAAGAAAAATTGAATTCACAAGACGGAGCAAACATAAAAACACTGTCTGAATCGGATGCAAAAATAACATCCATGCTTGAACTCTTAAACCAAAAAATTAATATTCTTGCAAGCTACGACGATTCTGAAACACAGTTTGCGCTGGATGATGTAAAAGCCCTTATTTTAGAGCAAAAAGAAGCTATAGACAAGCTTGACAATAACAGCAAAACCGGGGCGTTCAAAAAATGTTTAGATGAATTGTCTTTAGAAGTAAATAACATAAACTCCAATAATTCTATTGAAATTCAAAAGACTTTGAAAGATATGAAAGAATCAATTATGGCAGCGGTTGTAACCATATTTGAACAAGTATCTTTCATTGAAGAAACCGAAGAAATTAAGGATTTTGTTGAAGAAAAAACAGATGAAATCAATAAGAATTTGGTCGAGGTAACTGAACAATTAAAACAAATCACTAATACAGATACTGATTATACGTATTCAATGCAGGATATTGAATCAGATTTGGCAAAACTAAGAATTGCGCTGAATGAAATTCAAAATTCCGATCAAGATGCAAATACAGAGCAGCTATCGTTTATTTTGGATAACATCAATAAAATCGGTTCATCCGTAGAAAATCTGCAAAGCTCAATAGCTCAAGGGGAAGAATTCTCCGATTTAAAAATAA
Source organism: Muribaculaceae bacterium (assembly GCA_023665935.1). Classification (GTDB taxonomy): domain Bacteria; phylum Cyanobacteriota; class Vampirovibrionia; order Gastranaerophilales; family Gastranaerophilaceae; genus Zag111. The sequence continues at coordinate 7,629 of JAMPCZ010000065.1, forward strand.
GATTAAACGAAATTGCAGCAACCTCAGATGAATCTTACAATACGCTGGGCAGAATACTTACCGACCAACTATCAACAAAAGTTGACAGGGTCACAAAACTTATTGAGCGATCTAATGATTCGGATAAGGTTATGCGTCAAGCATTGATATACATTGGAGAATGGATTGATTCTGCCAGCATCAGTATGAATAAAATTTCGACAAATTCTGATGAAATAGTTGATGTAAAATCAGCATTAGACAGCTTGAAATCAACGATTCCTACGCACACCGACATTCTAAATTCAATAGAAGAAAAGTTTGACGAACAACAGGAACGCTTAGCATATTTTGAAAAACAAATAACAAAACTCGGAAACTTAGAAGACAGATTTGAGCAGCAGCAAGAACGTATCGACCGGCTGGAAATGGCATTAGGTAAGATTCTGACTGCAGTTGAAGATATTGATGACTCCAAAGTTTCAAGAAAAATCGACAAAATCGACAAGCAAATAGCAAAATTAAGTACAAATATCGAGAAACTAACATCGTATGTTGACTAGTAAACTTATAAAAGATCTGAATAGCACACTGCCGAAAAATAACGTCCTGACAACCCCGGAAGAACGCTATGTGTATTCTGTCGACGCCTCTAACAACCCTTACGTTAAATCAGATATTGCAGATGCGGTGGTTTTTGTCGAAAATATTGAGCAGGTTCAACAGGTAGTAAAGATTGCGAATAAACATATGACACCGGTAATTTGCAGAGGAGCTGGAACAAACACGGTTGGGGCATGTGTTCCAATCAGCGGCGGTATAATACTTAACTTTTCAAAAATGAACAAAATTTTGGAAATAAATTCTGAAAATATGACCGCAAGAGTTCAGCCGGGAGTAATTGTCGGAGATTTGCAGCAGGAGGTTGAAAAAATAGGACTATTCTATCCGCCCGACCCGTCAAATCTCAAAGTTTCAACTATAGGCGGCAGCATTGCCCAGAATTCAGCAGGCGCAAGATGTTTGAAATACGGCGCAACAAAGGATTATGTAATTGATATGCTTGTTGTGACAGCGGACGGAAAGCTTGTCCGAACAGGCTCAAATACAATCAAAAATGCAGCCGGCTACAATTTGGGCAGTATATTTATAGGTTCGGAAGGAACTTTGGGTATCGTTGTTGAAGCTACACTCAAACTTATTACAAAGCCTCAAGCTTCACAAGTTATTATGGCATATTTTGACAATGTTGAAGATTCGATTTCTACGGTAAACAAAATTATTGAAAAACAAGTTTGCCCGACAACAATTGACTTTATGGACAAAAATGCAATACAAACAGTCGAAAAATATTATCCTACAGGGCTTTTAACGGATAAAGAAGCCGCTCTGATTATTGAAATTGACGGATATAAACCGGCTTTAGAAATCCAAAGAACAACAATTTGCGAAACCCTGAAAGAAAATAACGCTTCAAAAATCCAATTTTCTTCAAATAAACCGGAAGCTGATAAAATTTGGTCTGCACGAAGACTCTCCATGGCTGCTTGTACAAAATTACGTCCGAATGTTACAACCGATGATATTATTGTACCAAGAGAAAATTTGGCAAAATTGGTTAAAGGGATACAGGAAATCTGCAGCCGCCACAAGCTTAACATCTGTATGGTCGGACACGTTGGAGATGGAAGTATTCATCCACAGATTCCGATTGACTATAACGATAAAGATGAATACAAGCACTATAAAATCGCAAAATCAGAAATTTATCACCTGACAGTGACTTTGGGCGGGACAATTTCAGGAGAACACGGAATCGGGTTGGAGAAAAAAGCCTACCTGCCGCAAGTGGTTGAAGGCGGAGCATTAGATTATATGCGCCAAATTAAGAAAATTTTTGACCCTAATAATATCCTGAATCCATACAAGATTTTTTAATTCTTGGCTTCAGGGTCGTAATCAAGTGTATTTCCTCCGTTACCAAATAAGCGACTTGTATTTGGACAATTTCCTGACGGACACCAGCGCTGTTTTACGGTAACATCCTTCCAAGGATAAATTACATCAACATCATCGGAATACCAGAGTTTATTTTTACTATTAGTGAAATACACTACATATCTGTCTTTGCCCAGTTCATTAGGGCCTGAAAATCCGTTTACATCGACCAATACCGGCCATTCATCATTACTGTAAAGATAATACTGCATTCCGGATGCGTCAATAAATGCGTAACTCTTCTTATTACACCCTCTGCCGTTATTTTTTTCAGGGGAGCGCAATCCTGCTTGACCGTTACACTCCCAGCATTTATCTGCATTATTCTCAAAACAAGTAGTGGTACCAGTAAAATAAGTCGATAGAGCTACAAAATTTTTGCCAACAACCCCGGAACCATCGCCATCTTCAACATAGCCGCCATCTGCAGTACTGCCGATAACTCCATCTTCCATCGCTGATTTTAATGCCTGGTTTAATGTACTATAAGCCTTTCTATAAGATGCTTGGTAACGTTTTTCACTGATTTTTGCCATCAAGTTAGGAATCGTCATCGCTGCAACCACACCTATTATGCCCAGGGTGATTAAGACTTCTGCCAATGTAAACGCAGGGGTAAATATTTTATTGTCATTACGAGGACACGTAGTGTGCGTAGTAATCTCATAATGGAAATATTTAAACAAATTAGTAAATAACAAATTTGTTTTACATTGATTTTGAATGAGATTGCGACGGGCTTCGCCCTCGCAATGACAGTTTAATGTCAAGCCGGACACCATCCCGTCTCGTATCATACACCAGCACCACGGCGGAGCCGTCCCCGCGGAGCGCATTAATCTCTCAAAATGCTTATTAATTAGTAGCATTATGCCCCGTCCGGCCGAGGACCCAGGAAAGACAAGCCTTAAAAGGTTACCCCCCC
>JAMPCZ010000066.1 GCA_023665935.1 Muribaculaceae bacterium
TTATTGTCATCCTGAGGCTTTAGCCGAAGGATCTCATAAATTAATCCCCGCCCCTTGCGGGAGGGGAAGTGAAGGGGAGGGGGTCAAATTTGAACACCTAGATAACGTCCCACTCGAAATTCCTCAAGTAAAAGCCGCATTCACTCTTGCAGAGGTCTTAATCACCCTGGGTATAATAGGCGTGGTTGCGGCGATGACGATTCCGAACTTGATGACTAGTTACCGAAAACATGTGATTGAAACAAGATTGCAAAAATTCTATTCAACAATGCAGCAGGTGTATAAGCTTTCTGAACTTGATAATGATGGTGCTGAAAGCTGGGACTATTCATTATCTTCTCAAGCCTTTTTTAATAAGTATTATAAAAATTATTTAAAAGGTGTGACAATAAATTATCCTGAGGATGAAAGGTTTGTTGAAGTCAGATTCATGGATGGTTCAATGCTGATTTTGGGTTATACATGGTGTGCAAATTTTTATCCTACGACACCAAAGAAATATTGGATTGGAGCTTGTTCTAATTTGGTGTATGAAAATACTATAAATCGATACGGTAAAGATGTTTTTCATTTCTGCTTTTCCGGAAAGGAGGGGTGTTTTTTTTATCCCGGCGGACAGAAAAATTGTTATCCTAATCATGTAACAAATAATGAAAATATTATTATCAATAATTGTAAAAGCTCTACTGACGGACTTTTTTGTACAGAACTAATACGCAGTAACGGTTGGAAGTTCCCTAAAAATTACCCTATAAAGATTTAATATTATTTTTTCGTGTATGTCACTAAAATATCAGGGGGAAATGCGTTAAAGCTTTCAAATTGCAGGTTCGTGCAGTCTGCAATTTTTTCGATATTTTTGCCGTAAAAGCATGATTTACCTGAATTATCTCCAAGAATTTTTGGTGCAATAAAATGATATAACTTATCACAATAAGGTAAAAAACTTGTATTGAGCGCTCCGCCGGCTTCAACTAAAATGCTCATTATGCCTTGTGCGTATAGTTCTTTTAGAATAAACTCTATGTCTAATTTTCCATTTATTACCGGGGTGTTTTCTTCTGAAAATACTATGATTTCACCTTGTTTATATATTGTAGAATTTGTGTCTGTTTTTAGCGTACGGTCTAAAATTATCTTTTTTTTATGTTCCATTGTCGGGTTGTCTGCAAGAATAGTAGATGACGAGGTTAAGATTGCATCGTATTTTTTTCGAATGTTTCTGACCTCTTGTCTCGCTGAGTCCGAGGTTATCCATTTAGAATCCCCTGTGTGGGTTGCGATTTTTCCGTCAATGGTTGTTGCAGTTTTTATCGCGACAAAGGTTTGTTTTTTTGTCTGATTTTTGATGAAGATTTCGTTTAATTTTTTGCATTCATCTTCTAAAACCGGTCCTATAACCTCAATGCCTGCTTCTCGAAGTTTAGCAAGTCCATTGCCGCAGACACGCGGATTCGGGTCTTCCATCCCGTAAACAACTCTTTTTATTCCTTTTTCGATAATTATATCGGTGCAAGGCGGGGTTTTACCTTGGTGGGAACACGGTTCAAGGTTCACTATAAGAGTGCAGTTTTTTGCGTACTCAAGTTTTAGCAGAGCATCCCGTTCCGCGTGGTTTTCTCCGTATTTTCTGTGGTATCCTGTCGAAATTATTTCTCCGTTTTCGTTAAGGATTACACAGCCGACCATTGGGTTAGGTGAAGTGTCCCCTTGTCCTTGTCTTGCCAGTTCGATACACTTATTCATATATTGAATATATTTTTTCATATTTGTATTTTAGCTTAAATCATGTTAAATTAAAATAGTTAGGAGATATGAAAAATAAGGAGAGAATTATGGTTGATTTAAAGTACATCGGACATAGCGCGTTTGAGATTAAAAATGGCGATAAGGCTGTTCTTATCGATCCGTTGGTGTCATCGAACGAAAAATTTAATTGGCATGAAGAGCCAATTACTGATATTTTGTTAACACACGCACACGGTGATCATGTTGGTGAAGCCTTAGAAATTGCTAAGGAAAAAGATATTGAAATTACTGCAGTTGCTGAACTTGCAGGTTATTGCAAGGAACAGGGTGCAAAATCTAAATCTATTGGTTTGGGTTCTTGGATTAATTTTTCTTGGGGCAGAGCTGTATTTGTTCCTGCGTTTCATTCAAGTTCATTGCCTGATGGAAGATATGGCGGTGTTGCTGCAGGTATAATTTTGGATGTTGACGGTGTTAGAATTTACCATGCCGGAGATACATGCTTAACAGGAGAGATGAAAACTATAAAAGAATTATACGCTCCTCAAATTGCGTTGCTACCGATTGGCGGAAACTACACTATGGATGTTGAGCATGCCGCAATGGCTGCAAAATGGTTAGGAGTAAGAACTGTTATTCCTATGCATTATGGTACTTTCCCTGAAATCGAAGCAGATTTGGAAAAATTTGCTAAACTTATTGCGTTTGGTAATACAGCTTGTCAAATTTTGAATCCTGCTGAAATTAATTAATAACGAAACTGATAAGGGCGCACAAAGCATAGCTTTGTGCGCCTTACAATATAAAAAGAGGTATTTATGAACATATTATTTGTTATTGACAGAATTGAATTAAAATATTTTGAATTTAATAATTTGGTTACGAATTTTTGGATAATAAAGAGTTTTTTACAGCGGGGACATTCTGTTTCTATTGCGACAATTGATATGTTGAAATTAAAGAATAACAAGGCGTATGTATCTTGTTATAACTCGTTTTTAGATGGAGAGGAAATCTGTTATAACAAAGAAAGTATTTGCGAAAAATCTGTTGAAGATTTTTCGCTTGTAATGTTCAGACCTGATCCTCCGGTTGATTTGGATTATATTAATGCAACTTATGTTTTTGATTTTGTTGACAGAAGTAATACATTTATTATGAATGATACGACAGCTGTCAGGAATTTCAATGAAAAACTGCATGCTGTATATTTTAGCGACTTAATGCCAAAGTATATTATTACATCTTCAAAATCCGATATTATTGAATTTTTAAACCAAAACGAAGAAATTATTTTAAAGCCTTTGAATCAGTGTTTTGGCGGTGGTGTGATGTACCTTAAACGTGGTGATAATAATACTGCTGTAATTATAAATTCAATGACCAATAACGGAAAACAATTGATAATGGTTCAAAAATATATTCCAAGTGCTGTTTATGGAGATAAACGGGTTCTGATTTTGGGTGAAGATGTCCTGCCGTATTGTGTTCAAAAGGTTCCAAGTAATGATGATTTCAAGTTTTGTGAACATAGTGATGAACATATTAAAAAAGCCGTGGTATCTGAAGATGAGCGGGAAAATTTCCTGCCTGTAGCTAAAAAACTCAATGAAATGGGAATATTTATGGCGGGATTGGATGTAATTGACGGTAAAATTATTGAAGTTAATGTGACGAGTCCATGCTATTTTATTAAAGAAATAAATAACCATTTCGGCTGCCATTTGGAAGATTTGCTTGCAGATTATATTATTTCAAAAGTTGAATCTTCAATTTTTGTATTGAAGTAGCAAAAAAAGATTTGTTGGAGGTTTTCATTTACTATGATTACCCCTATTAATAATTTTAATTTGCAACCTTGCATAAATCTGCAAACTCATAAGCTTAGAGATGTTTTATCGTTTCAAAATCGGTGTGTTTCTGATGTTGTAAGTTTTGGTAATAAAAATTCGGATTTGCTGTCTTTGTCAGATTCAGAGATTACCAAACGGATAAAACTTGCTTTAAATAACGGTGATATTCTTGGAGAGGGTGGTGAAGCCGTTGTCTATAAAATTCCTGACAGTAACTATTGTGTAAGAAGAAGGCACCATATCTCAGAACCGGAATGTTGTCTTCGCGTACGCTCCTTTACAAGGAATGTAACAGCGCAGGACAAAGTAAACCATGTTGTTGCAAAGATTGGAAAAAATATTACAGTGATGCCCATAATTGAGGGTGTTCCTGTAAAAAGTGTGTTCATGTCGGAAAATGAATGCAGTAAAATTGCAGCGCAAATAGAGTCTTTTCCTCAATCAGCATTTCAAAGCTTGTTAAGACAAATCAGCGAGGCTTACGATAAAGATATGATGTGGGATTGTAACTGGTCAAATTTGATTGTGAATCCTTCCAAAAAATCTTTGACAGCAATTGATTTTTACAAAAACACGGAAGAAGAAGCCCCAAGTCATTTGGCTTATATGTTTGCAGGGCTTGTGCATGATCTTACAACAGAAAAGCAGTGTAAAATTTATGCAGAAAAAATAATGAATGCAGGTATGGAAGAATTTAAGCCGGGAGTTACTCCATGCTGCTCTTTTGATAATTTTGGGTTTTCGGATTTTATTCGGGAGATTGATGATTTGGAATTATTCGAAAACAAAAATTATATCAAGCTTTTATACAAAATTACATATAATATCCGTGACTTAAAAAGACGTGAAATTCTTGGTGAAAATGTTACGAATGACTTAAACGGACAGATTAAAGTCGTAAAAAGCATAATGCGCCAGCTTGCTGCATCTTAGGCTCTTGAGAAGACTTCAACATCAATATCGTCAAAAGTATTGGTGTTAAAATATGCGCAGGAAGCAACCATTGATGCGTTATCTGTACAATATTTCATTGCAGGAGCTTTTACTGTGAATCCTTCGTTTTCAAGCGCAAACACTTTTCTGCGAATTTCTGAATTTGCGGCAACTCCGCCTGCGATTACAACTTGGTTATAACCGCGCTCAATCAGAGCCTTTTTGAGTTTTTTAACCAGTGTTTTAGATACGCATTCTTGGAAGCTTGCGCAAATATCATTAACCGGAAGCTCTTTTCCTTCAAATGATTTCACAAGCCGTAACACCGCAGTTTTAAGTCCGCTGAAACTGAAATTATATCCGTCAACTTTTCCTTCCGGAAGTTCAAATGCGTGCGGATTTCCCTCTTGAGCCAGTTTATCAAGTCTTGGTCCTCCGGGATACGGCAATCCTATTAGTCTTGCGACTTTATCGTAAGCTTCACCCACAGCATCATCAATTGTTTCACCCAAAATTGTTTGTTTTGAATAAGATTCTACATCTATAATTTGGGTGTGTCCGCCGCTGACTAAAAGTGCCATAAACGGAGGTTTTAGGTCTGTATCTATATAATTTGCACAAAGGTGTGCATTAAGGTGATTTACTCCGATAAACGGTTTATCATGAGTTAATGCAAGGGTTTTTGCCGCGTTTAATCCTACCAAAAGGCAGCCTACTAGTCCCGGGCCTACTGTTGCTGCGAATGCCGTAATATCATCAGGTTTTAATCCTGATTGCTCAAAAGCTTCCTGAACCACAATATTTATCGAGTCTAAATGTTCTCTTGCCGCAATTTCAGGGATTACTCCGCCGAATTTTTCGTGTGTCTTTATCTGAGAAGCTACAATGTTTGAAACGACTTCTCTGCCGTTTTTTACGATGGCGCAAGCTGTTTCATCGCAGCTTGATTCTATTGCCATTATATAGTTGTCATAACCGCTGTCAATACCAATTTTTACAGGTGTTTCGCTAAATAGTGTTTTCTTTTCCATATCATTATACTACTATAAACGATGAAATATTTAAACCCCTGTAATGTGGCAATTATATAGCAAATTCCACCAAATAAGTTTAAAACATAGTTATAACCTCCTCTCCTTGAGGAGAGGGCTGGGGTGAGGTGTCAATATTAATCTTTAAACCTCTGCGAGTGATAGTTTTTTACCGCAATCTGCGGGTTTATTACTGTAGGTTCCGACTATCTGAGCGAATGAAGGAATGAATCTTCCTTGGAATGGTACATTAGCATTTTGTGTTTCCTGTTTCTTTTCTGCAGGCGGAATACTTGCCAGTATTAGAGTCGAATCACTTATTGGTGTTGCTACGTCTTTATTCCCGTAGACTCTTGTTATATAGTGCTTATCTCCGTCAACTTTTACGAAATAGCGACCTTTGTCATTAGTATCAATGTTATAAAACTGCGTATTATCTGCGATGCCTGCAATACCTTCGTGCTCAGCCGTTTGATTCAAATAAATTCTATCAATGTATACTGTTTCAGGTTCGTAAACATAAGTATGGTCATCAGGACTCAGGTGTGTAGTGTTAAATATTGAGATTGCCATACTTCCGTCAGGACCTTGTCTGAATATTGCCGGCAGCTTGTATTTGTTTCCTTGTGAATACTGCATTTTTAGCGGGTATATTGCGCCGTTATTTAAAGCTTCACATTGCGGATTTTTACGAATTGACATTATTTCGTCGAAATCTTTTCTGTGGTCTGCAATAAATTTTTTATACTTAGGGTTCTTTTCGTCTACAAACCATTCATCGTGTATTCTTTGCCTTCCTTGTAGAAACATATTTTTGGTCTTAGTATCGTAACCGCTTGCACCTGAATCATCACCGTCAAACAGTGTCGGCAAGCCCGGAAGTGCAACGAGGTATTTCATCATTCCTTTTAGTTTTTTTATTGCAGGTTCCATGATTTGTTCAAATGTTTTGTTCTCAAGGTCTTTTTCCAGGTTTTCAGGTAAATCAAGCCCGTGCATAGCTTTAGCTTGTTTTATAACCATTGCGATATTTACATCAAACGGTTTTGAGCCAAATGCTTCAGGGTTGAACGGTTTGTCAAGGAATTTGCCTTTGGCTAAATCCGCAATAGATTTAGATATAGGTTCAAAGGCACGTATCCTGAAATCTTCTTCAGAGGAGAAATTACCACTCTTTTTGAAGTTATTTAAAACCTCCATAAAGCCGTGACGCAAAGATTCAGCCATTGCGATTGCTTTTGGTGAAACCGCAGAAAAGTCATAATGTGCAACTTCTTCGTTCGTAAAATTATTCATTGAGCGGTCTTCCAAAATCTTGAATGCCCTGCATCTGTTCTTCCAGGCATTTTTTGATGTCGGTTTACTGATATCACTGTAGAATAATTCCATATCCATTGCTGCGCAATGTAGAGCTCTTGGTTTATCGTGGTTTCCGATGAAAGTGTATGCGTAAATCAATGAATCTAACGCCCCTGAGCGTACAAGCGGTGATTGATTATCTCCTCCGACCATCAGTTCATGCAGAACTTTTTGAGGATAATCTTTATCTCCTATCTTTGTTCCTTTTTCAAAGCTCTTTGAAAACAGGTTTGAAACTCTTGAGAAGAAGAATGAGTAATCCGCGATTGCCGTAATTCCTGTTTCTCGTTTGAATTTTGTCAAGATTGATTCAAAATCGGTGAATCTTTTTGACATTCTGCCGTATCCCATTTTGTGCAGGTCAACTTGGTCAGTTACCTCTGCCACAAGATAGGAATTAGGATTTTTAGACAGAATTCCTTGTGCAAAATTTTTCCAAAAATCAATTATGGTGTTCCAAGTATCTTCAAATTTTGTTCCGCCGCAACGTAATGATTCCACATCCGCTATATCTTTTGTTGCGTCAATTCTCCAATCCAAACCAGCCTGATTTTTATCAATAATCAAATCCGCAAGTCTGAAACTTTCAAGACTGGTATCCTTAAGGGTTGCCAGCATACTTTTTACGATAAGGCTATTTTCTGAGTCGTCAAGGATTTTCATGCCTTTGCTCATTTTTGATAAAAGCATATCAGCTTCGTCTCGCGGTGAACCTGGGTTTGTGATTTTAAGTGTTTGAAGATGTGTGTCTTTTAGTTTTTTGTAATCGTATGCGATTTCTCCGTTTTCAGGATTTACGGTTGTTTTTATGTTCTCTGCGGTTAATGATTTTATAATTGCATATTTCGCAATTTCAGAAGTTAACAACGGCAGTACATATTTACCGTATTCCGTGACCTGTTCACCATTGAATAGTTTTTTGTTTTCGGGTTGTTTTTCATCAATAATGTTCAGAACTTTTTGAGCATAATCGGACATTTCGTTTTTATAAATGCCGTCCATTTTTTCGTAGGTTTCTTTGTATTCAGAAAGCAGGTTCGGATTTCCTTGTTTGTAAAGTTCATATCTTGAAACCCCGACTTCTTCCGGCACTACGGCACGTTTACTGACAAGCGGAGAACTCAATACCGAAACGATATTATCGCCAAATTCAATTGAATCAAGCGGTAAATTCATCAAACCTTCTAATATTTGTGATTTTTTATCACCTTGAGATAGTTGGCGTTTGTTGTTGTAAGTTTCGTATAAAACGTTTTCAACTTCAGCTTGAGAAACCTTAGCCTTGGTTGCAAGCGGAAGGGTTTTGTTATCTGACAATGACATAATGTTTTTATACGTTAACGCAGGATTCTCCGGGTCAACATTTTTAAGCGTTTGCGCCACGTATAACCTTAATATGTCATCTGTTTTTTGTGTCCAAAATTTTCCTGATTCGATTGCGTAATCCTGAACTTGATAGTTGCCTTGACGAATCCTTGCTTCTTCCAAATTCTTTTCAATTCTGTCCAAGTTTTTGAGATTTTTGCTGTCGGTTGATGAGAATGCAAAACTTAATTTTGCAATATCAGGGTTTGCATCCCATGTTTCAAATCCGCCCTCAAATGTTCCGTCAATGTTAAAGTGTGTGAATTTTGATACAATTCTTGTTCCTGTCGGACTTTCCAGTCTTGCGACTTCGTTTCCGATATTTATATTGTTGTAGTCGTTTAAGTTTTTTACGTTTGTATGGTACTCTGCAGGGTTGATTTCAAACGAGTAGGGATATATTGAATCGTTGAAGTCGTGCAGTTCGTACGGATTATCTGTGTTAAGTATTGAGTAAGCTTTTATCAGTTTTTTGTGATCATTTTTTTCTTCATCAGTAACAAGCCGCGTGTCAAAATATTGAATATAAGTCGGTTTTGTCTTGTCATAATCAGGGTTTTCATGATAGTCGATTTTGCCGTTTCCGCCGTCAAAATATGTGTATGGGGAGTTTACGATTTTGTGTGATGTGAAATCACTGTTTTTAACAAACAGTCCTAAATTTAGCGGTCCGTCTTTTAGTCCGGGTGTTTTAAACCAATATTTAAACGGAGAGTCCTTACCCCATTTTTCGATACTTTTGAAGTGGACACCTTGTAACCCTTCGTTAACATAAGCCCCGTCAGAAACGAAATTCAATCCGTGAGCAAACATTTTGCGCTGTAATGATGCGAAATTATTAACGTTTCCAAGTGAACTTGCCATTTGGAAGCAGTTTTTGTTCCAATATGCGTGGGCAGAAAAATCATCATCAGTAAATATCGGCAATGAAATAATTTTGTCGTATCCGTCATATTCCCCTTCTTCAACAGCTTTTTCAAGTCCGGCGAGTGTTCCGCCAAACTTATTATTTAGAGTTTTGACACCTTTCAAACTTCTGTTTTTAAGTGCGGAGTCTTCAATAATTTGGTTTTCGTCGTTGTATACTGTACCGACATTTTGAGAATCTATTATGACAAGTTTCATTGACCCGCCGCGGGAAACATCAGAACGATTTGGCATGACTATATTATAAATTTTACGAATATTATATTCGCCTTTTCCTTCATCAATAACATCCCCGGCATCAATTTTGACATATTGACCGCTTCCGTCTATGTGCTGGATTACGTAATGATACGCAAACGGCTGGTTATCCGCAATCCCGAATTCTTTTGACAGGTCAATTTTATTTGAACCCGGTTGAAGCTGATATAAACCCTGCTTATTTTTAGTATAAGCTTTTTTGGTCGTAAAGTAGTTTCCGTATTGGTCTTTATCCACTTTGTAAATTTCTAAAAAGCAATTATCTCTATTCGGATCATACGGATAAGATACCTCAAATTCTCTGAATCCGTTATCTGACTTAGTAAACCTGTACCCTTCAAATGATGGTGAACTCTTACTTTCTACATTTCTCTTGTTTAAATCAAAACTTACCTTCACAAAACACTCCTTAACGTCAATTATAACAGTCATAAAGAAAAAATTTTGTTACTATAAATGTCATTATTAAGAAATTTTTACAAATAATTTATTTTATTGGGAATTATAATTGTTTTGTCTATAATAATACGTGTAGAAAATACAATAATTTTATTGCTTGTATTTTAATAATTTCAAGGAGAAAATAATGTTGATGACCGAAATGAAATGCGATATTAAAGATATTTCACTTGCTGAACAAGGTAAAAAGCAGATTGATTGGGCGTTTAAGGATATGCCTGTATTAAAAACAATCAGAGAAAGATTTATAAAAGAGCAGCCGTTTAAAGGTTTGAAATTATCAGCTTGTGTTCACGTAACAAAAGAAACAGCCGCGTTATGCACAGTAATGCAGGCAGGTGGTGCTGATGCCGTTTTGGTTGCTTCAAATCCTTTGTCTACCCAGGATGATGTTGCTGCAGCTTTGGTTAAATATTATAATATTCCGGTATTTGCGGTTGCAGGTGAAACTGTAGAACAATACAGAGCACATATTCAAGAAGCAATCAATCATAATCCTGATATCATTATTGATGACGGCTGCGATATGGTTTCAACGATTCATGAGCAAAGACCTGACTTAATGGGTAAAATTATCG
>JAMPCZ010000067.1 GCA_023665935.1 Muribaculaceae bacterium
ATACCAGGGTTTAATTAAATTGTTGACTTTTTAATTATAATAACTATAATTTAACTATAACGACAAATAGGAGAGGCGAATAATGAAACAAAAGGGGTTTACGCTGGCAGAAGTTTTAATAACCTTGGGGATTATCGGAATTGTTGCGGCAATGACTATACCTAATCTTATAACTAATTATAAGGCTAATCAGTTACGTTCTAAGTTTTTGAAAAGTTATTCACTGTTAACGCAAGTATTAAGGTCCGCTCAGGAGGATGACTTTTATTTTGTAGAGAAAAGGGAGCCGGGGTATTCAAGATATCAACAGGTTAATGTCTTCAAAAAATATCTTACAGGTTATGTTGATTGCGGGGATTTGGGGTTCCTTGAGCGTAGGCGTTTAAGTAAATTTTGCTTGTTGTTTATGGATGAAAATGATTATTATAACGGATATAAAACCTTAACATCTTCAAAGTTGGAGCTAATAGGCAAGTCCCTTTTTGATGATGGTCAGTTGTTATTGCCTGACGGTACACAGTTAATTTTCAACTCAGATGGTCACATGGTAGGGGTACATATTGATTTAAACGGATTTTCTTCTCCGCCAAATCGCTGGGGGTATGATTTATTTTCGTTCCAACTTAAAGACGATAATTATATTCCTATGGGTGACTTTGGTACAAAGTATACGGACAAAAACCGCTATTGTAATTTAGAAAGCAGTGATCCTCTAAACGGGATTGCTTGTGCTTCCGAGGCAAAATCTAATGCGGATTATTTTAAGTGGGTTGTGAAAAACGTTAAGTAATGAATTTTAGTTATGAAATCTTATTTTTAGTTGTATAATAATTAAAAATAAGGAATAAGATATGCCGAATAAAAAATTTTTATTAAATGATATTTGTGATGTACTGGGAGTAGAAAATCCGTTAGAAAATAGAAAAATAGATTATGTTTGTTTTAGGGAAAAATTTTTAAAGAGAAATAGTCTATATTTTACGATTAAAACCGAAGGATTTAATGGTTATGAGTTTGATTATGAGAAGGTTCGCAGTTTAGATTGCGTTGTAGTTACAGATTCCCAAATTTCTGATTTGCCATGTATCATTGTAGAAAATCCTTTGAAATCTTTATATGAACTTGCGGCTTTTTATCGCAGCAGGTATGAAAATTTAAAGTCGGTTATTGTAACAGGCTCGGTTGGGAAAACTTCGGCAAAAGAACTCTTGTATTCTGTTTTAAATTCAGGTGGTAAGACTATAAAGAATGCAGGCTCTGTTAATTCAACAAGAGAAACCTCTCGTATGATGTTTAATATTGATGAAACGTATAAATTTGCAGTAATGGAGCTTGGACTGAGATTTCCTAATATGCCGTTTGTTAACGGGTCGATAATTTTAACTCCGGATGCTGTGATGATTACTAATATCGGTTATTCTCATATTGAAAATTTTAGAGATAAGGCTCAGATTCTTGAGCACAAACTGTCTGCTGCTGCGGCAATGAAATCTGATGGTATTTTGTTTTTAAATGGTGATGATGAATTAATGTACAATTCAAAATATGATTTTAAGACGATATTTTTCGGGATTAAAAATAAGGAATGTGATTATTATGCGGAAAATATTGTTCTAACAAATGAAGATTGTTCATTTAAAGCCGTAGCAAAAGATGGAAGCTGGAGTCTGGATTTGAAACTGAATGTTCTGGGAGAACATAATATCTTAAACGCGTTGGGGGCTGCGGCTATAGCAAGACATTTTGGTTTGAAAGATGAAGAGATTATAAAAGGTGTTGCGGGGTTTAAAACCGAAGGTTTTAGGCAAAATGTGGTGCGTGGTTATAAAGATAATATTATCATTGCAGATTGTTATAATGCGACTCCGGAATCTATGATAAGTGGTTTTGAGATGCTTAAAAACATTGATACTAAAGGGCGGAAAGTTGCGGTTCTCGGACATATGATGAGGCTTGGAACTCATAGCGAAGAATTGCACAGAAAAACCGGCAGGGATGTAGCCGGCTATAATTTCGATTTAGTTATAACATATGGATTGCATGCAAAATTTATTTGTGAAGAGGTGCAAAATGCAGGCGGTAGAGCTTTTCATTTTTATACAAAAGATGATTTGGTCGCTTTTTTAAAGTCTTATGTAAAAGAAGATGATGCGGTTTTATTTAAAGGAGTTGAAAAATTTCATGATTTTCAGGATTTGTTTTATAGGTTTGCCGACAAAGATTATGTTTGCCCAAAGTGTGAATATTCAGGGATTCATGCTTTAGAAAATGTTTTTCATACAGAGGCGAAATCAATGTATTTTGGAGAGGGTGAAAAGTGTTTTGTATCTAAAAACGCTGATAGCATAGTTAATATAAAAGATTTGTCTATTTTGATTGGTATAATGTTAATCCTTGAAAGGTGTGACTTAGACGAACCTGTCGAAATATCTGAATTTGCGGCGTCAAAATTTGTAAAAGGTACAGGGGTAAGATTCAATTCTTCAAACGTATTTTCTGTGGGAGATTTATGTTATGCCGCTATGTTTTTATCTTCTTTTGAGGCTGTTTACGCGCTTGTTGAATACGCCTTTTCTTCTTGGGATGAATTTGAAAATGCGTTAAACGATAAATTAGGCGAGCTAGGTGTTTATAATACAAAAATAGGTAGTTTTTCTCATAGAGTATCTTCTGATACTTATACTACAGCATATGATATGTATAAAATTATTTGTAACGCTTTAAATAATGATAAATTTGAAAAGGTTATCAGGTACACAAAGCATACGTTAAACAATTTAAAGTCAGGAAAGAGAACTGTTATTTCTACTAATAATAAGTTGTTAACAAGGGAAAAAGAAGTTTTCTATTTGGATTACTATTGTGATAAGGCAATTGGTATTAAGGCGGAAAATATTTATAATGATAATAATCTTATTCCCAATCAGAGTTTTGCTTCTTGTGTGAAAACTGACTCCGGATATCTTGTCGGGGTAATCTTGGGTTCTGATGACTATTATTACTGTAATAATTCTTATATTGATATGAAGCGGATTTTCGATTCTCTGATATGTTAAGCCCGTGTTATCTAATGTACAAAATCTTTGATTTGGTGTATAATTTTCCTAGACGTAAATAATGAGAGAAGAATAATGGGTTATAAAATACTTTCCAAAAAAGAAATATGTCCGAATCAATTTGAAATAACTATTGATGCGCCGTATGTTGTGCGAAATGCTCAGGCAGGTCAGTTTATTATATTCAGGGTTGAAGAAGAAGGTGAACGTGTACCGTTGACTATCGCTGATGTGGACAAAGAAAAAGGTGAATTAACTTTGGTATTTATGGCGGTCGGGTATTCTACAAAAAGGCTTGCCGAGCTTGAAGTGGGGGATGAGCTTGTAGATTTGGTGGGACCATTGGGTAAACCGACACATATAAAAAATTATGGAACTGCGGTTTGTGTTGCCGGCGGTTACGGTGCTGCTCCTTGCTTCCTTATATCAAAAGCATTAAAAGAGACAGGGAATAAGGTTTATATGATTGCCGGTGCAAGAACTAAAGATTTGTTGTTTTGGGAAGACAAAATGAAAGAGGCTTGTACAGAATTGTATTTGACCACTGATGACGGATCTTATGGTATAAAAGGTTACGGTACCACTGTGCTGCAAGAAATTATTGATAGAGAAAAAGTTGATTATGTAATTGCGGTTGGTCCGATGCCTATGATGAGAGCGGTTGCTGAGTTAACGCGTGATAAAGGTATTTACACTGAAGCCAGCATGAATCCGATTATGGTTGATGGTACAGGTATGTGTGGAGCCTGCAGGGTTACAGTTGGCGGCGAAACAAAGTTTGCCTGTGTCGACGGACCTGATTTTGATGCTCATAAAATTGATTTTGATGAAGTTATTAATCGAACAAAAATTTATAAAGATGAAGAACGTAAGCGCAGTGAAAACTGTAATTTGTTGCGACAGTCGCAGAAAGTATAGGTGGAAATATGGGAAGAAATGATATTCCGGTTTGTCCGTTAGTAAGTATAGGTTCAGGTATTGATATGGTTTGCTCTCAGGCAAAGTGTGCTTGGTATGTGCCAAGTGTCCAAAAATGCTCTATGTATTTACTTGCATATAATGCTTTACTTGAAGCTAACCAAAAACAAAGAGCTAAACAAACACAACAATAAGAGTAATTTATGAAAATCGCATTATGTATAAAGCAGGTTCCGGATACGACTGATATCAGGTGGACTGAAAATAATACAATTCAGCGTGAAGGCGTGGAAAGTGTCATAAATCCGTATGATGTCTATGCAATGGATTTTGCACTCAGGTTGAAATCTCAAATTGAGGGTTCCTCCGTAACCGTATTTACGATGGGGCCGGCGCAGGCTGATTCAATGTTACGTAAAGCATTGGCTTTGGGCTGCGATGATGCGGTATTGATTTCCGACAAAAAATTTGCCGGGGCTGATACTTACGCTACAGGTTTGACAATTTCAAGAGCTATAAGAACTGCAATGGCTGATTTTGATTTGGTTGTTTGCGGTCAGTTTGCGGTTGATGGAGATACCGCGCAAACTGGTCCGATTATTGCAAATTTTCTTGATTTGCCTCAGGTTACATATGTAAAATCGCTTGTTAGTGCTAATAGCAAAGAGCTTGTCGTGAAGCGTGAATTGGAAGATGGTATTGAAACTGTTAAGGTTACATTGCCGGCTTTAGTTTGTGTGATGTTGCAGGATTATGAAACTCCGAGGCCGCTGATTAATGGTATTATCAGAGCTTCAAAGAAAGATATCCGAATTTTATCAATGGCGGATATTTCTTTGGCTCCTGAAAATTGCGGATTAAAGGGTTCTCCTACATACGTAAGCCGTGCTTTTCGTAATGTATCGACGCACGTATCCGAGAAATTTGAAACAGGTGTTGATGAAAGTGTTTCTCTATTAGAGGCAAAACTTGAAATGTTAGGGGTGATAAATAATGACTGAGAAATCTAATTCAGGTATTTTAATTTACGCTCAATTAACACGGGAGAGTTTTATCCATAAAGTTTTTTATGAACTTGTAGATAAGGCGCACGAGCTTGCAAAAAAACTTGGCGGAGTTGAGGTTAATGCTGTATTGTTTGCGGAACCCGGGCTTGTTCAAGGGTTTAAAGAATCTTTCCAAAACAAAGGTTTAAATAAAGTTTTTTATTTTGAAGATGAACAATTGGCGCAGTATTCAACTGATTATTATTCCAATTTATTAGTTGATTTGGTGGGTGTTGTCAAACCCGAGATTCTTTTAATCGGGGCTACAAATGAAGGCAGAGATTTAGCTCCAAGGGTTGCTTCGATGTTAGGTACAGGTTTGACTGCGGATTGTATAGAACTGGATATAAATGATAAAGGGCCGCTTGCGGCAACTCGTCCGACTTTTGGCGGGCAGTTGATGGCAACTATTCTTTGTAAAACCTATCCTCAAATGGCGACTGTTCGTCCGAATGTATTTAAAATTAATACCGAAGTTAATTACTTTGATACGGAAATGGTTTCTTGTCCCGTTAATATTTCGTATATGCCAAAGCGTGTTGAAATCCTTGGGTTTGAAAAAACTTTGGATAATTTAATAAATGAATTGGATTCTGCTGAAATTATCGTTGCAGGCGGCAAGGGGTTAAAAAATAAAAAAGGGTTTGAACTGTTGGTGGAATTTGCAAATTCAATCGGCGGAACTGTTGCCGCAACCCGCGGAGCGGTTGAGATTGGGCTGGCTTCATCTTCAATTCAGGTTGGTCAGACAGGTAAAACTGTTCATCCAAAAGTTTATATTGCTTGCGCTATTTCAGGTGCAGTACAGCACACGGTCGGAATGAGCGGTTCTGATTATATTATTGCAATAAATAATGACAAAAATGCCGAAATCTTTGATATTGCTGATTGCGGAATTGTTGGTGATGTGTTTGAGATTTTGCCTGAATTTTTAAAACGCTGTAAGAACAAACAATACTAATAATCAAAGATTCGGAATCAATTTCGTACAAATACGGAGCGAAAATTACTTAAATTTCGCGTCTTCCTTCTATTGCCTTTGCTATTGTCATATCATCAGCGTATTCTAAATCAGCACCGACAGGTAATCCGAATGCAATTCGAGAAACTCTTATTCCGAAAGGCTTAATTAATTTTGTCAAATACAGACTGGTTGCTTCGCCTTCAACAGACGGACTGAGAGCCAAAATTATTTCCTTAACTTCATCATTGGTTAGTCTGTTTAATAGTTCTTTTATTCTTATGTCGTCCGCTCCGATTCCGTCGATTGGAGATATTAAACCTTGCAAAACGTGGTATAGTCCTCTAAATTCGTTTGTTTTTTCAATCGCGATTAAATCTTTTGTATCTGAAACAACACAGATGACAGAGCGGTCACGATTAGTTGATGAGCAAATTTCACAAGGACTTGCAGCAGACAAATTGAAGCAAATTTCACACGAGTGGGTGTTTCTTTTTGCTTCAATTACTGCTTTTGCAAAATTTTCAACATCAACCTCTGACATTCTTAAAAGGTGGAATGCCATTCTTTGAGCTGATTTAGGTCCTACTGACGGAAATTTTTGAAATTGCTCAATAAGTGTTGCTATTGCTTTTGGATAAATCATTAGAAATTCAATCCGGGAATACTGATACCGCCGGTAATTTGTTTCATTTTTTCGCCCATTTCTTTTGAAGCTTTTTCATTAGCTTGCTTCATTGCTGTAGAAATGATATCTTCAAACATTTCAATAGAATCTGAGTCTAAATCTGTCGGGAATACTTCTTTTTCAATTTTGATTGATTTGAATTTACCTTGACCGTCACAGATTACTTTCACTGCTCCGTTAGCAGCTTCTCCGGTAATTTCCATGTTTGCAAGTTCTTTTTGTACAGATTCAGCTTTTTTTTGCGCGTGTTGAACTTGTTTCATAATGTTCATTAAATTCATTCCCATAATTTTTTCTCCTTAGTCTGTGTTTATATATCTATACTCTTACTTTTCTTATAGCACATTTTATTATACAATAAAAATATGGAGAAGAAAACCTATTTACAAGAATCTGTAAAAAACGGGCGGCTGATTAGATGGAATATGATGCCGCTGAAAGTTTATATTGCTCCTATGAAGTTTTACTCAAAACAAGGTCAGGACGCGAAATACAGAGGTTTTGTAAAGAAAGCTCTTGATGAATGGCATAGAGTTTCTAACGGTAAAGTTTCTTTTATTGTTGTTGATACTTTGTTACAATCTAATGTAAATATTGATTGGAAAAGAGTTGAGCGCGAAGCTCTCGGCTGCTGTTATTTTCAATATGACCGCGCAAACAGGCTCTACAGTGCAGAGGTTTCTATCGGTTTAACTGAGGGGCTGGTGCATGCCGAGTATATGGACGAAGGTGAAGTTTACCATACGATATTGCACGAAATCGGGCATGCTGTAGGTTTGGGGCATAGTCCGTTTAAGAAAGATATTATGTATACTCCGCACCAAAAAGGTATTTTACATGTCGGTGAAGGCGACAGACTTTCTATAAATTGGCTGTATACATTTCCTCAAGGGAAAACTGTTCAAGAAATCGCTTCAAAGTATGGTGTTTCAGGCACCGATTTGGATGAAGTTGTTGCCAGGATTATTTCTAAACAGGCAAAAACAGAATTTGAAAAAGTTAAGGATAACGTTTCTTTGGCTCCGCAGCGTGATTTACTTGATGAAGCGGAAACCATTGCAAATATCCGCAAGTATCACATGGCACTCCAAAATATTAAAATTTCAGGGGATTTAACGGAGAAGATTCGTAAGCATCACCGAGATACGAGTCTATAACTTTCTGAATTCCTAGTGAATCTTAATTCATTCTGTTAACAAATGTTTACATTTATTGTAGAAAAGTCAAATTTTTTTTCAAAATTTACTTTATATATGTGTAGGTTAAATTTAAAGAAAGCAGGTGTGTTTATGGTAACTAGTGCAACTAATTTAGGTGTGGATTCTGTAACAGGTAAATATCATGTTTTAGTTAAATCAGATAAACTAAAAGGTGAACATGTTATTAGAGAATTTGATGATAAGTATGAAGCAAGAAAATTTGCATATGATGTAAATCACGATAGATTAAACGGACAGCCTAGACAGGATTGTTTCCAATTTAATAAAGAACAAGGTTTTGCTCCTGAGCAAAAGCCGCTTCCTGACTATAAGCCAAAAACAATAAATCTATTGCCAAGTTGGTTAAAAGTTGGCTGTGATATGCCGGAAGACGGCGGTATTACCGGTAATATGAACAAAGAAAAACCTAAGTATCCGTTTGTTTGTTATTAATTATAAACAGTTGTAAATAAGTCGGGCGCAAGATTGATTCTCTTTCGCCCGGCTCTTTTGTCTTTTATTTCTTCTTAACATTTTGCGATTATTTTATTTTTATGTATAATGATTAGTGTAAGTAAAAATGTTTTTTACTAATTAGGGATATAATAAAGGTAAAATATATGACAGTTCAAGATTGGTTTGAAAAGCGCAAAGAAGCTCAGATTCAGAGGAGAGCACTTGAAGCTAGAGTCGAAATTGAAGCAAATCCTGATTTGTGGACAAAGTGTGTACATTGTGATGCGCAGTTGCTTAAAAAAGACATAGAAGAAAATGATATGGTTTGCCCTGTGTGTGATTATCACTTTAGGGTTAATGCGAGAACTCGTATTAAACAACTGTTTGACGAGGGTTCGTTTGAGGAATTATTTTCTGAGATTAAACCTACTGATCCATTAGATTTCGTTGATACCGAGTCTTACAAGGATAGACTTGAGGCAGCACAGCAAAAAACAGGTATGGATGATGCGGTGCTTACCGGGATTGCGTCTATTGAAGGTCACAAAGTTGCAACGGCTGTTATGGACTTTGATTTTATGGGCGGTTCTATGGGCAGTGTAGTTGGAGAAAAAGTTACAAGAATTATGGAAAAGGCGATAGAACTTCGCTTGCCGGTTCTTGCGATTACCTCATCAGGTGGTGCGAGAATGCAGGAAAGTGCTTTGAGTTTGATGCAGATGGCGAAAACCTCCTGTGCTTGTGCAAGGCTTGATGAAGCAGGGCTTCTTTATATTAACCTGATTACAGACCCGACATTTGGCGGAGTTACTGCAAGTTTTGGTACATTGGGTGATATAATTGTCGCAGAGCAAGGTGCGAGAGTCGGTTTTGCGGGTAGAAGAGTTATTGAACAGACTATCAGACAAAAACTTCCGTCAGACTTTCAAACTGCAGAGTATCTTATGAAGTACGGTCAGGTAGATGTCGTATCTTCCCGTAAAAATCTTAGAGAAACATTGGCAAATATTCTGTCAATGCATGAATAAGGAGTATTAAAAATGGCAACGGTTTTGGATTTTGAAAAACCAATATTAGAAATTCAAGAAAAAATTGAGGAATTGAAAAAAATGAGTTTGGAGTCCGGCATGGATTTGAATAAAGATATTGAAGTCTTAGAGCAAGAAGCAGAAGATTATAAAAAAGAATTATTCTCTAATCTTGATCCAACACAGAAAATGCAGATTGCAAGACATCCTGAACGTCCGAATTTTATGGATTACGTCAATAATATTTGTACGGATTTTGTAGAAATGCACGGCGATAGAGTCGGAACGGATGACAGAGCTATAGTCGGCGGGCTTGCAAAACTTGACGGTCGACCTGTTATGATAATCGGGACAATGAAAGGCAAATCTACTAAAGAAAATCTTGAGTATAATTTTGGCATGCCTCAGCCCGAGGGTTATCGTAAGGCTTTACGTTTGTTTAAACATGCAGATAAATTTAATATTCCGATTGTAACAATTATTGATACGCCGGGTGCATATCCGGGGATAAGTGCAGAAGAGCACGCTCAAGGTGCAGCTATTGCAACTAATTTACGTGAAATGCAGAAGCTTGGAGTTCCTGTTATTGCGATTATCTCGGGTGAAGGCTGCTCAGGTGGAGCTTTAGGTTTAGCGGTTGCAAACAAGGTTTATATGCTTGAACATGCTTATTATACGGTTATTTCGCCGGAAGGCTGCGCGTCTATTCTGTGGCGTGATGCTTCAAAAAATCTTGAAGCTGCTACAGCCTTGAAAATCACGGCTCCTCATTTATTGGCTCACGGTATTATTGATGGTGATATTAAAGAGCCTACAAGAGGTGCTCATACTGACTACGAAGCAATGTCTGTTGAGCTGAAAAAGACTATATTGCATGCTTTAGATGAGTTATCAGGCATGTCAAGAGAAGATTTAAGAAATCAACGTTATGACAAGTTTAGAAAAATGGGTGCATACCTAGGCTAGTTTTATATAGGAGAGAGAAATGCTGAAACACAATAATATTAAGAAAATCGGGGGGGGGTAACCTTTTAAGGCTTGTCTTTCCTATATTTG
>JAMPCZ010000068.1 GCA_023665935.1 Muribaculaceae bacterium
ACCCAGAATCTATCAATGTTGGTTTATTCCGTAGGGTGTTTCCATCAAATTGGATAGACCCTGGATCAGCTACGAATACAGGCTCACTCAATTTCTCACTGGATTTGCCAAGTGTGACCCCCTCCCCTTTACTTCCCCTCCCTCCAGGGGCGGGGATTAATTTACTGTCATTTTGAGTTATGTAGGTTGGGGTTTCTACCCCAACATCATTACTTGTGTTTATATTCATACCAAACCTCTTATGTGATGTATTACTTCATAGTACTGATATTATAATACGCGAAAATAAGGTTATGCAAAAATATGAAGTAATGTATCACAAATTGATTGCAGATAATATTAAGAAGCTCAGAAAAAGTCATAATCTGTCGCAGGAAAATTTTGCAGAAAAAATTAACTGCTCACGGGAGTTTGTCAGCAGGATGGAAAACTTGAAAGAAAAACCCAGCCTAAAAATGCTTTTAAAGCTTTCTTTTTTATTTAATGTTGAACCTACATACTTTTTTAATGAATTTTAAAGTCTTTCAGAGACTATTTGTTTAAATCTTTCTAAATCGTCTTTTGTGTCAATACCAACCGGAACAAAATTTACAACAGATGTCTTTATTTTCATTCCGTTTTCAAGTGCTCTTAGTTGTTCAAGGCTTTCGGTTTTTTCTAGCGGAGTTTGAGAAAGAGTAGTCATTGCTTCAAGTGCAGCTCTTTTGTAACCGTAAATTCCTAAATGTCCGTAGAAGTTTCCGCTGATAGGGTTTCTTTCAAACGGAATTTTTGAACGGGAGAAGTACAGGGCAAATCCGTTGTTATCTATAACACATTTGACCAAATTTGGATTATTAATTTCTTCTTCGTCTGTCAAAACTCTGATAAGTGTTGAGATATCAGCTTTGTCGTCTTCTTTTACATTTTTGATTACTGCATCAATACTTTCCGGCTCAATTAGAGGCTCATCTCCTTGAAGATTACAGATATAACTTATTTCCGGGTGACGTGAAACTACTTCCATAATTCTGTCTGAACCGCATTTGTGCTCAGTTGATGTCATTTCAACTTCACCGCCGAAAGCTTTTACTTCGTTATAAATTCGATCATCATCTGTTGCAACGATAATCATATCGGCTAACTTTGCACTTTGAGCTTTTTCGTAAACCCATTGAATAATAGATTTACCCATGACCTTAATTAATGGCTTTCCTTCAAGTCTTGAAGAACCGTATCTTGCAGGTATTATTATTGCTGTTTTAGTCATTTTTTTCTCCTTAGTTTTTGTGATTGAATATTCCCTCTCCTAGGGAGAGGGGTTGGGGTGAGGGTTTTATTTTCCCTTTTTCACCACAAATGAAGTCCACTGGTCTTGCTCAATTTCTTCAATAAGTTCTAATCCTTCGCGTTCGTATGCTTCAATTACCATATCGCGTTTTTCGTAAAGAATCCCGCTTAAAGACATTAATGCTCCCGGCTTCATTATATTTTTTAAATCCCCCATAATTTCGGCAAGTACAAAGTGAAGAATATTGGCGCATACAAAATCAAACTTGTCTGTAATTTTGTCTGCTGTGCCGAGTTCAAAGGTGCAAGAACCTCTGTCCGGGACATTCCCCCTCTCCGAAATCAAAGATTTCGACTCTCCCACCAGGGGAGAGTATATTTTGATATTATTTTTTATGGCGTTTTCGCGAGCAACATCAATTACTGTTTCGTCGTTGTCGCAGCCGTAAACGTATGAGGCGCCGAGTATTGAAGCTAAGATTGATAAAATCCCTGACCCCATGCCGATATCAGCAACTTTATCACCTTTTTGCATATATTTTTCAAGTGCTTTCATACAAAGCTGTGTTGTTTGGTGGGTTCCTGTGCCAAATGCGCATCCCGGTTCAAGTTTTATTATAACCTCATTTTCTTTAGGTTCGTATTCAATCCAATCAGGTACTACTGCAATTTTATCAGTTACATGAGTAACATCCCACTGCTCTTTCCACTTTTTTGACCAGTCTTCGGTTTCTTTTTCTTCTAAAACGAATTCCCAGCTTCCAAGTTCTTCTTCGCTCAATCCGCGGGAAATGAATTCTTCTCTTGATAAATCCAATACATTTTCTATATCGTACAGCAAATCCTCGTAAGAATCACCATATTCATTTTTTAGAAAAATTTTCAGTGTTCCTTCTGTTGTTGCAATCATTTCCAAATCTTTATATGTTTCTTCTGCAAGAACTATTCCTTCGCAGTCGAAGTTTTCAAAGAAGATTTCGGAAATCAAATCTTCCATATCAGGATTGATTTGTAATCTTAATTCGTAATAATTATTATTCATGCGCATATCCTTTTGTAAAATTATTATATCATAATTTTACCATGGATAATCTTTACTTATTACCCAGCCGTCACGCATAATAAGTTCGGTACAAGTAGAGCCGCCGCTCCAGTCTGCTTTTTCTTTCCCGCATTGCTTGATTAGTTCATCCCGACTTGTGTTATTATCAACCAAATAAACATTACCATCTATTTTTACTCCGGTATCAGCAAAATGCAGTGCAAAATAAAATACGTCACGTCCGACACGATTTGGACCTGATGGACCGTTTAAATCTACCACAATATAAAAATAAATCGGACCATGGTTTGTCATGACAAAGCACATTCCATTATTTGCTAAATAATATCCGTTAAGAAAATTTGCGCCAGTAAATACCTTTACTCCTGCAGGAGTTTTAATATGCCAATTACCTTTTTTTACTGTTGAGCCGCTCATATAAGGTGCAAAATATGTTGCAAAAATCCCATATTGATCATGTTTGTCTAATGTTACATCATAAACTTCCGGCGCATTATATGTTAAGTTGTCGTCTGCAATAGCTTGTTTGCTTGCATTTACTAGCATAGAATAAGCTTTTTTTAATTGAGTTGCGGTTGACTTTTTTTGATAATTTGTTATGAGTGTCGGGATGGTCATTGCTGCAACTATGCCGATTATGCCCAGTGTTATCAGTATTTCAGCTAAAGTAAAACCTCTAATTTTCATATTATATCCTTATATTATACTTATAATATTATTATTTAATACAAGTATATAATAATTCATAGATTTTGTAAAGTGAATGTACGTACAAAATCATGGAGTTGTAGTGATGAAAAAGAAATTATCACGCTCAGGGAGCGGCTGGGCGTTGTTTATGCCAAAAACTTTGTTAGAACTTATTGATGTTAATCCTGAAACAGATAAATTAGAAGTAAAAGTTGAAAATAATGTTATAAAAATCACAAAAGCAGATGACGATGAAAAAAATCCTCAATAATTATTGAGGATTTTTTTATTAAAAGCAGAGCTGAAATTTTTTTATTAAGAACTGAACAAAATTACATGTCATTCTGAACTTGTTTCAGAATTTATCAATGCCAATGAAATCCTTAACGGTAACCAATATTGATAGGTTTAGGGGAAATCCCAAGCGTGATTCGTTATCTAAAACTGGATTGCCACGTCAAGACTTCGTCTTTCCTCGCAATGACGATTTTTGGCATTCTGAGCTAAAGCGAAGAATCACATGATAGAAGAAGATTCTTCGGACGCCTTGTTTTCTCAGAAAGACGATAGTTTGGCAATGTAGTCGTCATTGCGAGCGTTAGCGAAGCAATCCATAAGTAAATTACATGAGTTAGTGCAACATCTTCTGTTTTTCTTGTTAAATTAACTTATTAATCTATTTCGTTTCGATGAATTCAACGTTTGGAGAGTATTCATTTTCTTCGTCTTGAATATTCAGTTTGTTGACTATACTTGCGCGTTTTTTACGGAAAAGCATATCTACAAACGCTTCCAAACGGGTTACAAATCCTGCTTCCCCGGTTTGTTCATCAATGGTTAGATTTAATAAAGGTTTGTTAAACTGTTTAGCACGTCTTGTGATTCTTTCAACCATCAATGAATCCGGACCGCAGCCAAACGCCGTAATTGTAATCACGCCGTCAACTTTGTTATCTTTCAGATAATGACCGGCAGAACCTGTCATTTCGTCCTCATTTGCCCAGTATTTTTCGTTACCAAGGCTTGCAATACCCTCCTCAAGTTGTTCTCCTGATAATTGTAATGATGTATAAACTTCTACATCCATTTTTTCTAATTTATCAAGAACTTTCATGCAGACTCTTTCGTCATAGATGTTATATCCGTGTCCAACCAAAGCAATTGATATCGGGTACTCTTTTGTTTTGTTTTCAATAACAACTTTTCCTTGAAGAGCATAACTCAAAGCCTTTGAGTATGGCATACCGGACTTTGTCATAACGTAAAAGTTATTATAACATCTCCAGCCTGCTTTTGAGGCTTTTTTGATTAGCTTCATGTCTGTAATCCCGTAAGGTTTTACGCATTCGGCTAAAAACTCATACAATCCCTGATTCTTTTCGGATTTATCCAATGTCGCTTCAATCATTGTGAATGGTTGTTTTACAACGTTTCTTACCAAATCGGGAAGTCCTCTGATTTTAGAGCAGTTATAAATTTTGTTGTCGATTGACTGCAAAGACGGAACGAAGATTTTGTCCACACCTTTGTTTAAGAGGTTCAATATATGTCCGATGTAAACCTTAATCGGCAGGCATGTTTCCGTAACTACCAGTCCGGCACCTTCTGACATTGTTTGTTTTGTTGTTACATCAGACAAAATAATTTTTATACCTAAGTCGGTGAAAAATCCGTAATAGAACGGATAGTTGTTATAAAAAGACATCGCTCTTGGTATACCTATTACTTTTTCTTCGTTTTTTGATTGAGTCATGTTTCTTTCCCTAATTGATAATATTTACTATTCATATAATATCTCAAAAAATTTTTTTTTGATAGTCAGCCGTGGAAAATAATAGCTTAATAAAACTTAATACTATTTGTTAAAAAAGGCAATTCTTAGAGCTAAAAAAACTTTATATGTATATAAGGAATATCTAGGATATATTTTTTACAGGAACAGGATGATTACAAATCAATAGGGAGGACTTCGCATGGGCGTAGGCGCAGAAGATTACATTGACAAGATGTTGGTACAAAAATATCAGGAAGAACGAGTTGATAACCACGATAATATGGAATCAATGGTCGATCCGAATAAAATGCTGGAAGCTATGAATGATTATGCTTCTACTCTTAGAAATATGATGGAACTTAAACAAAGATTGAATATTGCTTGTTATGCTATCAATGCAAGAACTGCACGTTATCAAAAATCTATGGGAAGGAGATAATAAAAAGTTTGGTGTTGAATTGTGCCTGTTTTTGTTAAAAAATAGGATAAAAACAAGGAGACACATTATGGGAAAAATCATCCTGGGCTCTTCTTCTCCCAGAAGAGCAGATATTCTGGACAATCTAAAATTGGATTATCAAATTATTCCGTCTTCTTATGTGGAACCGCATGACCAGACGGATTTCTCTTATGAATTTGTAGAAAGTCTTGCTTATAACAAAGCTCTTGATGTTGCAAAAACTTTGGATGACGAAGCTCAGGTTATTGGCGCGGATACGATTGTCGTAGTCGATAATAAGATTTTAGGCAAGCCTAAGGATAAGGAAGAAGCTTATTCTATGCTGAACTTGCTTTCCGGTCGTACTCATTTTGTTGTCACATCGGTTGCGGTTGTAGAATCTTTGACTCTGAAATCTAGGGTGAAATCTACGATAACTTATGTTACGTTTGAAGATTTGACGGATGAACAAATTGAGTATTATATAGAAAACTTCAAACCGTTTGATAAGGCGGGTTCGTACGGAATCCAGGAATTGCCGGGCGGTTATGTGAAAAAGATTGAAGGTAGTTTGGATAACGTTATCGGACTTCCTTCCGAAACATTGTTAGAGCTTTTGGATTTGTAGTTTACGGCTTGACAATCTGAAAAAATAATAAATAATTAATATAGATTACAGATATCATTTGGATTTGTTTATTTATGAAAAAACGTGCTTTTACTTTGGCGGAAACTTTAATTACACTTGGGATAATAGGAATAGTTGCAGCTATGACCGTTCCTGTGTTGATTTCAAACACTAACGGAGCAAAATACAGAAGCCAGTTAAAGAAAACTTATTCGACATTGAACCAAGCAGGGCTGCTTGCCCAGGCTCAGTATGAGTACAATTATGCAGGAACAAGTGTACTATGTCCCGAAAGTCAAACTGAAGGCGCAAAGCATAATCCCGAAACCGAAATGAGTTTTTGCTCAATCTTTAACGGAACTTTGCAGGGTGCAACTTATGTCGGTAAGGTTTCAAGTCTGAAACGTGTTGAGAAGAATGTAGAAACGACATACTCTCTTGCCACAAAAGAAACTTTGCCTGATAATTACGGGGATTTTCTTGCTTATTTGCTTCCAAATGGCGCGATTATTGCCTTCCACCCTGAGGCAAGAGGGTGTGAATTGCCAATCGGCAGGCGGCTTGTTCAAGATATATTTACAGGTACCGTTGACGGTGTTTCTTTGAAAAACTGCGTCGGATTTATTGATGTAAACGGGGTATCATTGCCTAATAGAGAAGTAAGGTGTGCCAGCGGGGTAAACAAAGTCGATGCAGGTTCAAATTGTATTGTTGATAACAATGCAAACAGATTACTTGATGTTTATCCTATAGTATTCCATGATGCTACGGTAGAACCGGCTTCCGGGGCTGCTCAATTTGTATTAGATACTCAAAAAATTTAGAATCGCTTGGATTTTTCGGGCTCCTTACGCCTCGCAGTAAACGCCACCGCTCACACTTACAACAAGACTCAATGTCTTCACAATGACGCTTAACTTCTTATTAACCCATTAACCTATTAACTTATTAACTTCTCTTTACACCATACCTTCTTTGACTGCTTTTACGGCAGCTTGGACTCGGTCATTCACACACATTTTTTGCAAAATTGAACACACATGGGCTTTTGCTGTGTGGACACTGACTATTAATTCTTTTGCTATTTCCGTATTACTTTTTCCTGCAACAAGATGTTTCAGAACTTCAAACTCTCTTTCTGTCAGCGGAATTCTGGCTTGTTCAGAAATTTGGTTGCCGAGAAGTCCTATATTTTCACTTCTTGGGATAGATTTTAATGCGAGATTTGCGACAACAGAATCAATCCAACAAACACCCTTAGAAACATCTCTTATTACATCTGCAAGTTTTGACGGGTCAATATCTTTAAGGCAATATGCGTTTGCACCCGAACTTAATGCAGCCAGGACTTCTTCTTCTCGGTCGTGGGAAGTAAGTGCAACTATTTTTATTTCAGAGGATAATTCTCTTATTTTTACCATAGCTTCGATACCGTTCATTCCGGGCAGGCCTAAGTCCATCAAAACGACGTCAGGGTGTAATTTTTCTATTTCTTTTAACCCGATTAAAGCATCTTCACACTCAGCGATTACGTTTAAGTCGGGGTTAGCGTTAAGTGCGCATCTTAGTCCTACTCTTGTTAATTTAAAATCTTCTACAATAATGATTGAAATTTGTTTCTGTTCTGTTACCATTTTTTTTGCTCTCCATGTTTATTAGATAATCAATCTATAACCCTTCTGATTATGTATAAATGTATATCTTAAACGGCGGAATTGAATTAGTCAGTTAGGCAATTTTGTGGGGTTTTATCGTAAACTTTTTGAGATGATGTTGCGGAAAAAATATTTTCTTATGATATAATTTTTATACATAGGGAGATATTTATGTTGTTTGAATCATTATTTAAAAAAGAAAAGTTGGAAACATTCGTTAATGACGCACAATTGAACAAAATTTACGATGCGTTAAAGCAAGCTTATCCGTTTGAAAATATTTCAGAAATGAGAAAAAAATACCTTTCAATGCATATTCAAAAGTATGGATACTTAACATATCCTTACCAAAAAGCGTTGGATGAACTTACTAACGAGGAAACACTTTTTGCATTGGAAGAAAAGTGGAAGCAGAATAATGTCTTTAAAGACGGGAAATTCCATTTCAAGGCTTCTCAGGTTAGTCCGCTGGCTCGTAATCAGGAGAAAACTTCCGAATGGTTCAAGCGAGAAGGTCACAATATTAAATTGCTGAATCTTGCGGCGTTAGGTAATGGAAACCACTCAAGCGAACCGGGCAAATTCTTTGACTGGTTGAAACAGTTATTAATCTTGCCTACAGGAAATTTAGACAGTGGAATTTATAATACGACAATTTATCTTATTCCGTTCCATCCGAGAGAATTTGGATGTGCATATTTGCCAAAAAGCAGTGAAGTAAGCTCTAAACTTAATGATTCTCATATTGAAGAAATTACCGGCATGGATGTAAAACGTCAGGTACAGACATTTATTCAGCTTGCTCAGCTTGCCGGTCACCCTGTAATTTATGATATTTTGCCGCAAACAGGCAGATTCTCAAAATTTGTTCTTGCTAATCCTCAAGTTGCAAGATGGTATGATGTGACACAACTTCAAAAGCAGCTTATCTCAAAAGTTGATGAGGTTGCGGAATTTTTGTCAAAAGACCATGATCAGGATGATATCCAAATTGTCAAAGATATTTATATCCAAAGATTGCAGGGTAATTCGGGTGATTTAAGTCCTGCATTCCAAGAGCTTTATAATAATTTTGAAGGTATTATGATTGAGCATAAAAAACAATTCTCAAATACAATGCTTTCAAGAGCTTATCAAACAAAAATTCATAAAAGAGTGAAGGATTTGGTTGCTAAGATTCACGAGTTTAAAAATGATAAGAAAAAACTTGAAGAATCTGATATAACAAAACAAGTTGAGTCTATCCAAATGTTGATGGAAGACGGTTTGTGGCCGGCACCAGGTGGAGCTTGGTGTTCTGCAGGGGTTCCTGTGTATGACGGAATGAGCGAATGCGGCGGGTATCCGATGTTTAGGCATTTTGACTATAAAGGTGATGATGTGACATCATTTGCAAATCTTGATTGTCAAACTCCTTATTATTTTGTGAACCTTGAGAACGGCAGGTTTAATGACGAAGTTATAGATTTATTTATTGACAGCATGAAGCAGTTGCAGCAAGATTATAATTTTGACGGGTTTAGGGTTGATCATATTGACCACGTCGTTGATGAAGTTTCTGAACGCAACGGTGTTCCGATTAGTTATCGTGCACCGAGGGTTGTTTTGAACAAACTTAACTCTACAATGAAGAAGAAAATCCCGTATTTTGCAACTCTTGCTGAATACATGCTTTGGGATAATTTCTATAAAGAATATCACCAGGATATGAAATTCGATTTGTTGTGGGGAAATGATATTGTTTCGCAATTTGATAAGACTCCTGAAAAAATTATGGATGATAATCAGTACCTTGCGGGATATAATGTTAAGTTTAAAAAAGGTAATATGTTATCAATTTTAAAAACCTATAACAACCAAGACGGCGAATTTCATTGTATTGACCAATATCCTGCGCAGTTGGGTGCTGAGGGAGCATTGTATAAATGGGCGAAGTATAAATTATTACCGGGAGGTAAATTTGCGCAACGTCCGATGCTTTATGTTGATGGAGATGAAAGCTTTACTCAAGGCGGAACCGAGTATACTATTGGTGAAGAAGTTGCCATGAAACGTTCTGTTGATGAAGGCTTTTATAATAAATTTGATGCAATTGACAGGTTTGTAAAATGTAATGATGTTATCAATAAGGGTGAAGCTCAGATTATTGTAGAAGATGAAGACGGCTTCTGTGCGTGGTTGATAACAAGAGAGCCTATGAGAAAAGCATATTTAGTAGTTTCCAACTATAAATATCCGACAGAAAAAGTTAATAAGACTGCACCGACCGGTGAAAGTTATAGAGAAATCGTAGAAGGTTATACAATATTTGATAAAGATATTTTTATTCCGAGTGATTATGACTTGAAAAAAGAGTATGTACTTGATGATAAGGACTACGTAGGACAAGATGTAGAAAATGTTGATAATGTACATTTTGAGAAGCTTGAACCTGGCGAATTCAGAATCTTTGAACTTGAACGAGGATAAGGGGGTAAATATATAAATTACATCCCCCCCCCCTCGAAATCAAAGATTTCGGTCCCCCCACCGGTGGGGGACATGAATTATTGATTCTTACCTTTCAAAGAACTCGTCATTGCGAGCGAATGCGAAGCAATCCAGCTTTTAAGCCATTAGCTGGATTCTTTCTGGCTTTGCCCTCAGAATGACGATGAGGGTCATCGTTGCCAAGGATCTCATAATAGAAAACAAATTTTTCGCT
>JAMPCZ010000069.1 GCA_023665935.1 Muribaculaceae bacterium
ATCGTGTAAAGTAAGGAAAGACAAGCCTTAAAAGGTTACCCCCCCCCGAATTTCACGATTATTGTTACGTTTTAGCATTTCTCTCTCCTTATATTTTTTATTCAAGACTATCATTTTATTCCGTATTTGTCAAATAAAAAACTAATTCAAAGTTTCGTTATTTAATTTTCTTAAGCGAAGAAATGAAATTATTATGCTCAACATCACCGTCAACTTTTGTCAAAAAGATTTGACAATCTTTTTCATCAGCTTCAATATCAGGAAGCTGAGAAAGCTCGGAAGCATAATAATCCTCATCACTTCTACTTCCTAATGGCATCCTGTTTGCCAATGAATTCAACGAGAAGTTTCTAAACAAACCATAAAGCCCCTTTTTACGATTAGAAAATTTTGTATATATTCTTAACGCCGCGTCTTGTTTTTCCAAATTATACGTACCGACGATATATGAACTTAACTGCGGAGCCACAGATTTTATTTTCATCGGAATAACAACATTATCTTTTAGAACCAAGTCACCATCAATTTGATTAAATTTCCCCTCGGGAACACTTACCAAATCCGAAATCACAGACGGACTAACCATTGTAAGCGGGTTTCTAAACAGTAAAGCGACTTTCATTATATATTCAACAAGCCCGACTTTACCGATTATACCCTCATATACACGGAACTGTATACGCCCGTTCAATTTTAGCGAATCATCCGTATTAAGCTCAATAAGTCCGCTTGCCTTTCCTTGAATTTCTTTTGAAAGATTTAACAAGTTAGTTGCAATTATATCAGAGTTAACTTCTTTTATCCCGAGCCTTATGTTGTACTTGTGCTCTCTCAAATCGCAGTCAATTTTTGCGTTTGACTTCCCTTCTGCGATATCAAACAAGTTGGAAGTAATTTTCAGCCTGCTGTTTTTATCCAAGGTAAGATTTGCATTAACATCAGAAAAATTTATGCCCTTGTAATGACCTTCTTTAACCTTGAGTATACACTCTTCAATGATTAAATTTGCAAGATCAAAAGTTTGAACAGTATCATCATCGTTTTCATCAGCTTCCACATTGTTCACAACAGAATCAGAAATTACCGTATTGATATCTGCCGCAGCGACTGTAGGCTGCTGCTCGTTGAATAATTTTAGGTATTTTTCAATATCGACCTTATCAACACCAAGCGTAATATTTTTTACAACAATCGGAAATCTTATCTCATTTGCAATTGTTCCGGACAAATCATAAGCAGAACGTCGGTATTTTCCGTTTGAAGACACGTGCATATTATTTCTGTCAGTTTTAAATTCACCTGATTTAATATATAGCCTTTGGCTCGGAATCCTAAGTTCTTCAACCTTCATATTAGCTTTTATTTTTGGAGGGAAACCCTTTTTGTTAAGCAAATCGAAATACCCAGTAAAGGTTCCGCCCTTGAACAGCTTTTGTTTAACAAGCATATTGATAAATCCGCTAGGCATAGGTTTTGGAAGCTCCATACCAAAACGTTTTACAAATGTTTGCCCGTTAGATAAGTCAAAATCGCCATGCGCACTTATTATAGGAATTCGCACCTGTTTCATATCATCTTCGGGATTCCCCGCATAGTAATTCAAAGATTCCAGTTTTAACAGCATATCCTCAAAATGGATTTTTGCGGAAAGAACTCTGCTTGCGGCATCATTCATTGTTGACTCTTCCCCGTCAAAAACAAACCCGCTGCCTTTTTTGAACCAATACAACCACTTTAAATCAATTTTATTATTTATGGAATGAAGCTTAACCTTCGTTTCAGCCTTACCCTCAATCCCGATTGGATATCCTGCCATTTTTGACAAATAATTTCTTGCAAAATCATTTGTCACTATCGCATTTCCTTCTAAATTCGCATCCACGGATTTTAAATAATCATCAACATTCCCCTCAAAATCCATAGAGTTTGAGAGTTTGTTATTATAATAGCCTTTAAAATCTTTTAAATATATCTTACTTTCATCAAACGTAACTTTCCCATGGTTCAGCAATATCGGCAAATCTGCAATCGGGATGAGTTTAAATGCAAGTTTATTCAGATTGACTTCACCGTTTAAAGCATTATTTGCAGCCTTAACCTTAAAATCAAAACTTCCGTCAATATCTTTAAAATAAACAAGCTGCTCGGTTAAGTTATTTTCAACAATTTGAGAATCCAAAAGATTAAGCACCGCAGGAATACTAAAACCTTTAGAAGAAAGTTCGACATCAAAATTTGCCTTATTATCAGCAAAACCCTTTAAATTGATTTCAGAATCATTTACAAATATTTTAGTATTATCAATTACGGCTTTTTCTTTATTTTCAATAAATACCCGATTGTCATCACTCGTTTTTATTTGAAGCTTACTGCTGCCTTTTGTAATATTCACAGCAATATTATAATTTATATGTTTTTTATCAGGGTTATCATCAATTTTTATCCCTGCGGCATTTAATGTTAATTTTGTTTTCTTGTCCGGCATATAAACGATATCAGCTTTATCAAGAGCCAAAACCGAACGAAAAACATCGACATTCCAATCAGATTTTTGCTGAGGTTTGTTTGTATCTTGTTTTAAAAACGGTAAATCTAAGACCTTATTAATATCCGTGTAAAAATAACCTAATACAGCTTTGTTTAATACAATATTTTTATCAAAAACCTCAGCAAAAGAAAGGTTCACATCCAAGCCGTCAAACTCCAGCACCCGTTTTTTGCCTGATGTGACGCAGACTTTATCCACGCTGAAATTTATATTAGGAGAAAATTCAGTTTTTAACTCCGGATTTTCAATATCAACATCTAACGAATAAGAATCCTTGATAAAATTCCTAAAATAATTAATTACCTTCGGATTTTTAACCGCATATGGCAGCCCCTTTAAATACAAAAGAACCGTAAAACCCGATAGAACGGCTAAAAATACTAAACTTATTCCCAAAAATGACAGTACTGATTTTAATTTCTTTGATATCATAAACTTAACTTCCCTGACATAATTATAACATGATATTTTATGCTATTATATTAATATGAAAAGATTTTTAATAATTTTATGCATAGTTTTTGCAAGTACGGGAATATGCCGCGCGTTGGAGGATGTCCAAACACCGGTAACCTTCACAAAAGACGAACGCTGGGGACTAAAAGATAAAACAACAGATACAATAATTGCTGATGCAGTTTACAAAAAACTTATACCCGTCGGAGATTCAACCTGGATTGTTCAAAATAAGAAAAATAAATACGGGCTTATTGACAACAACGGCAACGTTTTAGTACCGCTAAAATACAATCACGCCGACAGAATTGTCAGTAAATTCTCAAAATTCGGAAATCATAATGACTATGGATTATATGATGAATTCGGAAAAAATTTAGTACCGCATAAATATGCAAAAATCGACATATTATATGGTGGAATGTTTTTAACTTACAAGAATTACAAATACGGAATCACCGGATATAACGGTGAAATTATTTTAGAAAACGAATTTGATGATATCTATATGCCAAAACCAAACACAATGGTAATTTCATACAACGGCAACCAATATGAACTCGAAAAAGTTAACGCACAAACACTTTTACTTCCTGCCGATGCCAAAAATGAACTCAAAACCCAAGAAGATTTGAATTTTCATAATCTTGTCGTAAAAACAAGTGCAGCTTCAGGATATTCGGTTTTAACTTTTTCAGATTATCTTATAAAAATGATTTCTTCAATTTCGCCTGCACACGAAGAAACTATTGACGAACTTATGCTTTCTCAAGGTGCTGACACTATGAATATTTTAATCAAAATGACCTGGGTTCCGAAGTATCCGTTTGTCTATGCCCGTAAATATTACCAAAACGTCAGAAACCCAAATAACGGACCTCTGTCAGGTGTCCGTCACGGGTTAAAGAAACATATGAAATAAAGGTTTATGAGGCTTCAAAATCAAGCAAAACAAGTGATGAAGATTTAATCAAATCAATTGCCCATTTTGCGATAATTATCCCGCCTAAAATTCCGATACAAGGGTCCAAAAACGCAAACCCGAAATATTTACCCAACAATAACGCAGCGATAGCAAGAACTGAAGTAAATGCATCTGCTAAAATATGTAAATATGCGGCTTTATAGTTTAAATTTTCACCCTCCTCGTGATGGTGATGACAACCGTGATGATGGTGATGATGGTGCAAATCACCCATAACAAAAACACATAACAAATTTACCACAAGCCCGATTATTGCAACAGTTATCGCATCCGTGAAAGAAATCGTAAGCGGACGAATGAAACGTTCAACAGATTCCCAAATTATTGCAAGAGAAGTAAACCCGAGTAAAATTGCACTGGTATACCCGCCCAGCGCGTTAAACTTCTCCTCTTTGCCCTGAAAATTAATAGCAAGCAGACAAACTGCAAGGGTAATAAATAATGCAATTGCATGAGTTCCCATATGAAACCCGTCCGCAGTCAATGCCATTGAGTGTGAAGTAATACCGTAATAAATCTCGGCAGCCATAGTAATTAAAGTAATAACAATAACTGCAAGGGTTCTTTTTTTAAGAATTTTGTTGTCCATAAACACCTCTTTTTATTTTAATTTTTCAATATGCTCAACCAATTCTTCAATAAGTTCGTTTCCTGTTTTGTGATTTTCCATTGCCTCACTCACACAGTGTTGAAGATGTCCTTGAACTACCTGCTTCCAAACCCCTTTTAATGCGGATTGGGTTGACACAATTTGATTAAGAATTTCAATACATTCTCTGTCCTGCTCAATCATTCTATTGATTCCCTGAACCTGTCCGCCAATACGGTTCAACCTTGCGCAAAGTCTTTTTTTATCTTCTTGAGAAAAATGTCCCATAAAATCTCCTTTATATAGTACATAGTCCTATACCCTATTTTAAACCATGTAAGTCCATATTTCAACCCTATTGTAAATTTATATGTCTGATTTGATAAAACTTTCGGGCAATTACTTATCCGTAAAAAACAGATATAGTCTAATATTATGAATTTAGTAAACAAATTATTGACCGCGTTGAATGAAGTTACAATATTAACACCCGACAAATGGACAAATGAACACAAATTTGAATCGGGGAAAAAGCGATGGGTTGCAAATGTCTTACCCTCAGAACTTCTCAACAGAAGCATCAAAGATTCAATAAACAGTCTTGTAACACTATGCGAATGCGATGAATTTTATCAATCTTTCCCCGATATTATAGAAAGTCCGAATTATGGGGACAAATGGGGTATCCGCGCAAATTATATCGAGATAAATAACCGCGCGATAGCTGAAATGCACGGAGAAAAAACTACAAACGGAATCTTCAGTTCAATGAAACTTTTGCCTGCAATCCCTCCCTCAGCTAAAAGCTGGGCAAATTGTGTTATTCTGTCACAAATTTTTCCAAATATTTTTGGCGACGGCTATAACAAAGCTCCTGATGTTGAAAACTCGATTTACGGAATAAAACTCGGAATAGGCTACAGCAAAAACATTATCAATTTTGAAATAAACGACAAAATTACGCCAGAAGAACAATTCAAAATATTTAACGACCTGGCACATTTTCATGGGCTGAAAACAGGCTTTAGAACGGTTATATCAGCGGATCAAATCAAGATATCCAAAGATTATAGCGACGACACAGTGTTTAACTGGAACAATCCTGAGCATTTAGAATTGTTTATCAGCGAACACGTAAAACTTATAAACACAGGATTTGAAGCGATATTTATAGATTCCGCAAAACATATCGGCGGATATGAGATGGAAAATTATGCAGGAGTCGGAGCATTACCAAGCTATCAACAAATGCAATACATCCTGTATGAAATAAGACGACGTTCGGGCAAAACAACATTAAGCTTTGTGGGTGAAAAAAGCACCGGAGATTTTGCAAGATACGAAAAT
Organism: Muribaculaceae bacterium; assembly: GCA_023665935.1. Classification (GTDB taxonomy): domain Bacteria; phylum Cyanobacteriota; class Vampirovibrionia; order Gastranaerophilales; family Gastranaerophilaceae; genus Zag111. The sequence continues at coordinate 5,926 of JAMPCZ010000069.1, forward strand.
TTAGGGCTGACCGCAGGCACGGCATTCATTGAGCCCGACAATTATAATGAAGTAAAACAATGGTCCGAAAAGTTCAAATATGCTCAAAATTATACGCCCGGAATTGAAGTTTCAAACGACAACGACACGGGCGGAAGAAGTTATGAAGCTCGACTGAACAGAATAAACAACTCTCTTTTCGGATACGAATACCCAAGCGACAAACTTCCGAGTTTTATGCAGATGGAAGATATATTTCCGCTGAGATATGACACAAATACACACCATCTTATGATGTGTAATCCGTCTTATTCGACAGACGGAACTCCGCAAAGCCACTGGGAAAACTTGTTTACAAAAGACGATGGGCGAGAGTACAACAGAAAAGCTGCAGATTTGTTTATTTACGCATTAAACCTGTAAACAATTTTTCAAATGTCGGGAATGAAATATTTACCCACTCAAAACCGTTTATCAGAATTTCTTTTTGACAAACCAAACCCGCGACATACAGACTCATTGCAAGACGATGATCATAGTATGTTTTAACTTCAACACCGCCCAAAAGTTTACTGCCTGTGATAAGCATGCCATCAGGAGTTTCTTCAATTTGTGCCCCGAGTTTTTCAAGCTCGCTAACCACCGCACTTATTCTGTCTGATTCTTTGTGCCTTAAATCCTGCGCATCTGAAATCTTTGTTTCACCCTCAGCGCAAGCAGCCAAAACCGCCAAAATCGGAATTTCATCAATCAAGCGAGGAATTATATCACCGTTGATTTCACACCCTTTAAGTTCAGAATATTCAACCAAAATATCACCGACAAGTTCGGAACAAACCTCTCTTGAATCCAAAACCCGAATATTTCCGCCCATTTGTTTTATGACATCAATTATTCCTGAACGAGTCGGATTTAATCCTACATTTTTGAGAATAATTTTCGCCCCCGGAATAATCAACCCTGCCGCAATAAAATACGCGGCTGATGAAATGTCACCGCAGATTTCAATATTTAACGGAGCAAGAGAAGAATACTCAATCTTTGTAGTCGTACCTTCCGTTAAGATATTCGCCCCCATAGATTTGAGCATAAGTTCAGTATGGTTTCGGGACAAACTCGGCTCGGTGTAACTAGTGACGCCGTCTTTTACATTCATGCCTGCAAGCAATACACAAGACTTAACCTGTGCTGATGCAATTTTAGAAGAATAATCAACCGCGTGCAATTCACGACCAAAAATTTCCAAAGGAGCTTTGAAGTCATTTGATAGGATTTTTGCCCCCATAAGTTCCAAAGGTTCAATCACCCTTTTCATCGGGCGATTAGAAAGACTTTCATCTCCGGTTAAAACACAGTCAAATTCCTGCCCCGAAAGGACTCCCGACAACAAGCGCATCGTCGTTCCTGAATTATTACAAGCAAGTTCACCACCAGGAGAGGCTAACTTACCGCAAGAATTTACTACAACCTCAAACTCTGATACAAAATCTATATCAACACCCAATTTTCTAAAAATTTCCAAAGTTGACTTCGGATCCTCTCCGTTTGAAAAATTTTTAATAACGGATTTTCCTTTAGCTAAAGAAGAAAAAATTATACTGCGATGAGAAATTGATTTATCCGAAGGGACAGAAACAACGCCGTTTAAAGTTTTAAAATCCTTCATTACTTTCTTTTGCATAGAGTAATATTAACACAAAATCATCTTTTTATACTATTATTATTTTTAAATATATGGTATCATTCTAGTATGCGTTACTCTTATTACGGACGAAGAAGCAAATATGACCTGCCCATAGCTCTTGGGGTATTTTTTATCGTTTCTGTTTTAAAATTTTGGGCACTTCATCCGAAACTATTTACATTTATCGCATTAGTCGGGATTCCTCTTTGTATATTTGGAGGCAACTGGCTCATTGAGTGGGATTATAAAAGAAGTATAAAAAATGTCAGATTATCTTTTAGAAAAAGTAAGGATACAATTGCAAACGCACACTGTACAGTAAAATTCGTACCCGACAGCAAACTTATCGTTATGGAAAATATCGCGCGGGACAACAGAAAGCGTATGATGACACTTACAAAAAAAGATAAATTCAAGGTGAACAAACTTTGGAGTGAAACTTGCAGAACCTTTGACGATTTTTCAAATTTCCAAACCCTGATGCTTCTGCTTGATGCTCCGGAAGATGTGGTCGTTTACCTTGAATCAAAAACAAAACCTGAACCGACAGCACAACAAAAGAAAAGTTCCGCACCAAAACAAATAAATATCAATAACTCAAACATCGGACCAAAACTTATGGAGATGGGTGCCATCGTTCCGGACAGATTTGGTGATAATTCAAATTACAAAAACCAAACCGAATCAAACTTTATAGATATTGATAATATAAACAAGGCTCAGCCAACAATCAAACGCCAGGAATCAGAAAACGAGCTTGTAGATATGGGTTCCGCTCTTCATCCAAACGGCAACAAAATTGATGTAAACAATGTTCAAGCAGCAGAATTATCACTGCTTCCGGGAATAAATATTGTCCTTGCCAAAAAACTGATAGAACACAGAAACATCAACGGAAACTTTAAATCAGTAGAAGAATTTTTGGAAGTTGCAAACCTGAAACCGCACTTCATCTCAAAGATAAAATCAATGATAATTGCGGGAACAGGACAGGATTCAAACGACAACAACGACAATTACGAAGGCAGGATTGTTGATTTTTAGATGATTGATGTTTATAAAATTATCAAAAATACTCAAGTCGAAGGTCCGGGAACAAGATTCTGCATTTGGGTTCAGGGCTGCAAAAAACATTGCCTCGGCTGTTTTGCAAAAGAAACCTGGGAATTCGGTGTCGGACAAAAATACTCTGTTGAAGATTTATTCTCTCAAATAAAAACAGAAAAAGGAATTGAAGGAGTAACTTTTCTTGGCGGGGAACCGTTTGAACAAGCCGAAGAATTAGCATTGCTTTCCGAAAAAATCAAAACTTTGGGGCTGTCAATTGTCTGTTTCACAGGCTACACAATAAATGAACTAAAAGCAAAAAACAATACCGCCGTGAATAAACTGTTAAATTATATTGACCTGCTTATTGACGGAGGATTTGAGGAAGATAAATTTGACCTGTCCCGCCCCTGGGTAGGCTCATCCAACCAAAAATACATCTACCTTACAGACCTTTATAAACCGCAAGATATAAAAGTGTACAAAAACAGAATTGAAGCCAGAATACAACCTGACGGGCGGGTGGAATTCAACGGAATGGGTGATTTCCACAACCTCAACAAAAAATTCTGTTTACAACTCGGGAAAAATATTGTAAAATAAAGAAAAATGAGGGCTATAAAATGGCAGATAATAAAATGATTACACAGCTATCAATGTTATTCAGGGCAAGATTCCCGTATATATACATCACAACCTGGGAAGAAGAACGCGCAATTTCTTTAATAAAAAAAATCGCAGCCTCTGAAAAACTGATAAAAATTCCGAGAGAAGTTTATACCTGGACTCAAACCAACGGATTCCTTTTAAACGGTCAAAAAATCGACGGGACAAACAGTCCTGATAAGGCTCTTGAGTTTATCAAAGACTGCAGCAAGAATGCCGTGTTTATACTTTGCGATTTTCACGTTTATTTCGGAGTAAAAGGACGTCAGGTAGATTATAACGTGGTTAGACGGTTGAGAGATATTATTGCGGAACTCAAAACAAGCAGATACCGCAAGAACGTTATCTTTATAGCCTCAGAACTGCTTATCCCTGAATCTATGCAAAAAGAAGTTACAATCCTCGATATGCCGCTGCCTACACTAGATGAAATCAAGGCAAAGCTAAACAAAATGATTACCCAAAATAATCAAATTGACACCTCCGAACTTGATGAAGACGGCAAAGAACGCTTATGTAAAGCCGCTCAAGGATTGACACTACAAGAGGCGGAAAACGCGTTTGCTCTTGCTATGGTTAACGACGGAAAAATTGATGCAAAAGATTTGGGCATCATCCTGAGCGAGAAAATGCAGGTCATTAAGAAGACAGGCATTTTGGAATTCATTAACACAGACATAAAAATCTCCGATGTCGGAGGACTTGAAAACCTGAAAAACTGGCTGAATAAACGCAACAACTCTTGGTCTGAGTCTGCAAAAAAATACTGTCTGCCGGCACCAAAAGGGGTTTTAATCACCGGGCTTCCGGGCAGCGGAAAAAGTTTGACCGCAAAAGCTAAGAGTG
>JAMPCZ010000006.1:0-6620 GCA_023665935.1 Muribaculaceae bacterium
GGATTGCTTCGCATACGCTCGCAATGACGACTTTGTTGCAAGATTATTTAATCCCCGCCCCTTGTGGGAGGGGAAGTAAAGGGGTGGGGGTCAAATTTGAACACCCAGATAACGTTCCACTCAAAATCCCTCAAATAAAAGCCGCATTCACACTGGCAGAGGTATTAATCACCCTGGGCATAATCGGCGTTGTTGCTGCGATGACGATTCCTAATTTGATGACAAAGATACGATGGGTTGTTTTGAAACAGCAGTACAAAGAATCTTACAGTACAATGAACCAGGCTTTAAAACTTGTCTATGAAAAAAATGATACAATTTATAACTGTTATTATGAAGAATATGGTAATTATTGGCTTCAAGGTCCGCAAGAAACAGCACAATGCAAGGCTTTATACGATGAGTTGAAAACAGTACTAAAGGTTTCGCATATTTGTGAAAATAATGCCTATCAAAACGGATGCATACCAAAATATAGAGGTATTAATGATATATATGCAGAATTAAATCCCGATGTAGAACAACCTACTTTTGCTGGTTGTGCTGGATTTAAGACTGACAGCATATTAAAAAACAATCCTGCGTGGGTTTTAGCTGATGGTACAATTATCGGATTCTATCAGCCTTCCTCTTTGGCGTTTACAAAAATATTTTTTATGGATATTAATGGCAGTAAAAAGCCTAATAAATGGGGGTATGATATATTTGCTTTTATGGTTATGTCTGATGCTTCTGGTACAAAACTGTATATAAGACCCGGTGGGTGCTCATATACCGAAAAAGGCGGGAAAACAGGTTCGCAAATGTTACAATAAAAAAGCCCTTAATATAAGGGCTTTTTTATATATTTTTTATTTTATCGCTTCAAGACAGTCTTGACAGATACCGTCTTCGTTGAGCGAACGATATTTCCAGCAGCGAACGCATTTTTCGCCTTCAGCTTTTGTTACCCAAATAGTGTAACCATCTTCAGAGTGTTCATTAAGAACTTCATCTGGTGCAGTTTCTGTAAGATTAGCTTGCGACACTATATAGATATCCGCTAAATCAACAGCATTTGCTTTTAGAACGGAGTCATCTTCAGCTTTTATCCAAACTGCAACTTCTAATGAGCTTCCGACCTTTTTATCTGCTCTAAGCGGTTCAATTGCACGGGATACAACTTCGCGTGATTTAAGAATTTTTGAGAATTCTTCTTCAAGTTCCGGTGCATTCCACTGAGGATTAGCTTCACACCAATCGGAAAGTAGTATACTGATTAAGCCGCCGCGTTGACATTCAGGAATATTTTGCCAAATATCTTCTGCTTGGTGCGGCATAACAGGAGCCAGCATTCTAACCAGTACCATTAAGTTTTCAAACAGAACTGTCTGACAAGCTCTGCGGGATAATGATTTTTTGCCTGCTGTGTATAGTCTGTCTTTTACGATATCAAGATAGAATGAACTCAAATCGTTTGCTGCAAAGTTTTGTAAGCATTGGAAATATTTATAGAATTCATAGTTTTCAAACGCTTCTGTTACTTCTGCAATAAGTTTATTTAATTTATGCAGTGCAAATTTGTCAATATTTTTAAGTTCATCATATTGAACGTAATCAGTTGCAGGGTCAAAATCAAACAAGTTTCCGCTTAAAAATCTTGCGGTGTTTCTTGTTTTTTTGAAAATTTCGGTAAGTTGACCGATTATGTTATTACCGATTTTGATATCGTTTCTGTAGTCAACTGATGCAGCCCATAGTCTTAGGATATCTGCTCCGTAGTTTTTGATGATATCATCAGGTCTGATATAGTTTCCTAAGGATTTAGACATCTTGCGTCCGTCTTCTCCAAATACAAACCCGTGGGTAAGAACTTGTTTATAAGGAGCTTTTCCTTGGGTTGCGATTGAGGTCAGCAATGAAGATTGGAACCAGCCGCGGTGCTGGTCTGAACCCTCAAGATACATATCAACAGGAGTATGACCAAGTTCGTCGGCTCTTTTTTCTACAACTGCTCTCCAAGATACCCCTGAATCGAACCAAACGTCCATAATGTCTTTTTCTTTACGGAAGTGGTTTTTGCCGCATTTAGGGCATACAAAACCTTGCGGTAACAATTCTTCTGCTGAGTATTTAACCCAGGCATCAGAACTTTCCTTGTCAAAGATTTTTGCTACATTTTCGATAGTTTCGTCTGTGCAAATAACTTCTCCGCAGTCTTCACAATAGAATATAGGAATTGGTACACCCCAGGCTCTTTGACGCGAAATACACCAATCTGTACGGCTTTCAACCATGTTGCCTATTCTGTTTTCTCCGCTTGCCGGTATCCATTTTACGTTGTGGATAGCATCAAGGGTTTCTTTTCTGAATTTATCAACCTTGACAAACCATTGCGGGGTAGCTCTATAGATTACAGGTTTTTTGCATCTCCAGCAGTGCGGGTAACTGTGTTGGATGTCTTGTTGTTTTAGTAATGCTCCGCAACTTTGAAGCATCTCTATAACTGTTGAATTTCCTTTATAGTAAGGCATTCCTACAAGTTCAGGTATTCCGACAACATCTGTCCAAACCCCTGCTCCATCAAGCGGTGAAAATACTTCAATATTATATCTGCATCCGACTTCATAGTCTTCCAAACCGTGTCCGGGAGCTGTGTGTACAGAACCTGTACCGGCATCAAGTGTTACGTGTTCACCTAAGATTATCGGCGATTTTCTATCAACAAGCGGATGTTTTGTGTTTAACAGTTCCAAATCTTGTCCTGAACATCTGCCGATGATTTCAATATCGGATTCATCCCATTCCACATCTTTCAGGAATGAACCTAAAAGGTCGGTAGCAACAACGTAAATATCGTTTTTGTAGCTGAAGAATGAGTATTCATACCTTGGGTGCATAGAAATTGCCATATTAGAAGGAATTGTCCAAGGAGTAGTTGTCCAAATGATTGCGTAAACATTGCTATTTGGAAGGTCTATCATTTGACCTATTTTATTTACCCCATCGTCATCAAATTTGAATCTTACATATATTGAAGTTGACGTATGATCAGCGTATTCCACTTCGGCTTCAGCAAGTGCGGTTTCGCAAGATGCACACCAGTATACAGGTTTTAAGCCTTTTTCGATATAGCCTTTTTTGTACATTTCGCCAAATACTCGGACTTGTTCAGCTTCGTATTTGCCGTCGATTGTCAGGTATGGGTTTTCCCAGTTACCTAAAACTCCCAAACGTTTAAATTCCGATTCTTGACCTTTAAGGTTTTTGTGAGCGAATTCACGGCATTTTGCACGAAGCTCGGTTTCTGTAATTGAGTGTCTGCCGCCTTTGATATTTTTAACAACTGCGTTTTCAATCGGAAGTCCGTGACCATCGTAACCCGGAACATAAGGAGCATAGAACCCTTTTTGTGATTTATATTTTATAAGGATATCTTTTAGAATTTTGTTTAAAGCAGTACCGACGTGGATTTTTTCTGAGCTTAAATACGGAGGGCCGTCGTGCAGTACGAATGAATTTGTCTTGTCGCGGTTAGAAATTATTTTGTCATAGATATTATTTTCTTCCCAAAATTTTTGGATTTCTAACTCTCTTACTGTAGCGTTTGCACGCATAGCAAGGGTTGTTTGAGGCAAGTTTAGAGTATTTTTGTACTCGGTTTTTGTGCTTTCTGTCATTTTTATTATCCTTCTATAGTTTCAGTAACTTCACATAATTGTTTTGGTTCGTTATTTGAACCGTTTATAAATGCTTTCATCTTATCGTAATCAAATTCGTTTTCCCAACGCGCAATAACGACGGTTGCGACACAGTTTCCTATAAGGTTAACCGTTGTTCTTCCCATATCAAGGATTTGGTCTATACCAAGCAGGATTGCAACCCCGATAATCGGAATATTAAAGCTGGATAAAGTTCCGGCAAGAACGATAAGCGATACTCTCGGAACTCCGGCAATCCCTTTACTTGTAAGCATAAGAGCAAGCATCATACCAATTTGGGTTTGAATAGATAAATCTATGCCGCAAATTTGAGATGAGAAAATTACAGCCATTGCCAAATATAGTGTACTTCCGTCAAGGTTAAAGGTATAACCGGTTGGCATAACAAAGCTGACAATGTTTTGCGGAACCCCGAATCGTTCCATAATTTCGATAGCTTTAGGAAAAGCTGCTTCTGAACTTGCTGTTGAGAATGCTAAAATTGCAGGTTCTTGTATTGCTTTTAACAAACTTCTGAATGAAATTCTTGCATATTTGCAGGCTACAAACAGTACAATCAGTACAAATACTGCCAGTGCGGTATATAATGAGAATATTATTTTTGCATAATTTTTAAGGATTGATAAACCGTTCATTCCGACAGTTGAGGCAATAGCACCGAAAATACCTAAAGGCGCAAAATACATTACGTATTCAGTGAATTTAAACATTATTTGGGACACTGAGTTCAGCAAATTCATAACCGGCTCGGCTTTTTTGCCGACAGCGCAAATCGCAATCGCCATAAAGATAGAGAATACAACGATTTGCAGCAAATTACCTTCAGACATAGCCTGAACGATACTTGTAGGGAAGACATTTACAATCATCTCGGAAATTGAGGTGTGCGGTGTTGTTACAGCCATCAAACCTGCTTCTTTCAGGAGTTCAGGGTTTGCGACAGTACCTGTGACAAATCCTTTTCCCGGATTGAAAATATTACCCATTGTAAGCCCGATAATCAGGGCTAAAGTTGTAACTATTTCAAAATAAATAATAGTCTTAACTCCGATTTTACCGAGTTTTTTTACATCACCGTGTCCTGCAATTCCTGTAACAAGAGTTGCGAATAACAACGGTGCGATAATCATTTTTACCATGCGTAAAAAGATAAGTGCGAAAGCTCGCATTTTTATTGCGAGATGCGGGCAAAAGTGTCCAAAAACTACACCTAAAACCAGTGCTATAAATATCAGTAATGTAAGTCTTGAATGTTTCAAAATTAATCCTCTCAAACTAGATTATATAATAAACATGCTAAGAGTGTAGTTTTTAGAGAGCTTTTGTAAAATTTGTTAACGGGATGGGTGGATATATATAGTTGACCCCGTTGAAAAGTCCATGTTCTGAGCGAAGCGAAGAATCTTTTGCAAGTCGTAAAGGATTCTTCAGTCGTAAACTCCCTCAGAATGACGAAAGTCCTGTCACCCTGAATTCATTTCAGGGTCTATCCATGTTGATTCATCCCGTAAGGGGAAAAAGATTACAGGGCGAAAAATTTAAGATTCTGAAAAAGATCCTGAAACGAGTTCAGGATGACACCAAAGGTGTAAGTTCAAATGACAAATTTTTCGCGCAAATTAATAACCGTCATTGCGAGGCGCAGAATGTAACCAAAAACGAAATTCCACGAGCGTGGAACAAATCCAAGACAGAACGAAGTGACGCGGCAATCCATTGGAAAGTTAATAGGTGAATAAGTCAATAAGAAGTCTATTGTCATTCTGAGGCTCTAGCCGAAGAATCCATATTTTATGAGATACTTCGCTTTAAATAAATTTAGTGTAAACTCGTATATTAGTCACTAAAATCACTTCTTTTTCAGATAATCCATTTTGCCGAAATTTAAGACATAATAGGCGCATCCCCATCCGGTTCCTCGTAAATTGTTACATGTGGTTTTATACGAATTTGATGAAATGGTTGGGTGTCCTGATGGGGTTAGTCCGGTAGTCGGCGTGTATGAAAATTCAAATATATCTTTGCCCCAGGTATTTGGTGGTGCGCTGCCATTAATATCCACGAGGGCATACATATAAATTCTAGGGACTTCTCCTCCATATAATGCTATTGCACTGCCGTTTAATAATGTTATATAATAAAAGTTTGTTAAATGTTTTGTTGTTAGGAGTTGGTTCTTAAGCGAAAATACCCTATAAGGAAAACCACATTCGTCGACGGGCATAGTAAAGGTTGAGCCAATGCCGCAATCTGTAGTGATTTTCAGATAGGGTTTTAAGTTTGTTGCGACAATATTTGCACTTTTTGTATTTCTTCCTGTAACTCCCCATTCTTCAGGGTATCCGACATCTTCACCAGCCATTTTAATAGCTTGAGATAATATAGAGTAGGTTTCTTTTAGTTTTGTAACGGTTTGGTGTTCTTGGATTTTAGTCATAAGAGCCGGAATTGTTATTGCTGCAACAATACCGATTATTCCAATAGTTATCAGTACCTCTGCTAATGTAAAGCCTCTTCCTTTTCTCATAACCTAACTTCCATTCTATTAAAATTATTATACATACGAATAATATTATTATATGAACGTATAATAAATTTTACAAGATAATATTAAGAATGTTTAATATTATGTATGATAAAGAATAAGCTTTCTATAGTAATGGGAATTAGAAGAATGAATATGGCAGAGCTTGCACGTATTGCAGGTTTATCTCATGTTACTGTATTCAAAATTTATCATAATAAAACCAAAACGATTGAACTTGAAACTATAGATAAATTGTGCAAAGCCTTAAACTGTAGAATTCAAGATATTTTTGAACAGGTTGAGGATAAAGATTAAGTCTTATATTAGAGTTCAATATCAATATTATTGCCAATAATTCTTGTAAGTTTATTTATTTTTGCTATTTGTTCAGC
>JAMPCZ010000006.1:6720-21531 GCA_023665935.1 Muribaculaceae bacterium
TTTTAAACCCTGCAAATATAGGAAAGACAAGCCTTAAAAGGTTACCCCCCCCCGAAATTTCGCTCTATTATTGAATTTTACCATCTTCTCTCTCCTTTTTTATAACAATATTTATCAAATCATACCACTAATTTCTGGCAATTTCAAATCTTCTTTATATATAAAGTTACTTTTTATTCAAGCTATCAATTTCCGCATTAAGTGTTTTAATTTGAACTTCCAGCTGGGTTCTTTCATCTATTACAGTATTAAAAGCTTTCTCAAGTGTCTTAATCTTTGCCTCTAAAACCTCAACACGTGATGCGTTATTTGAACCCGATATCGCTGTTTTTTCAAGCTCTCTTTGGTATGCCTTAAGTTTATCCTTGGCGATATCATAAAACATATAAACAGTACCGCCGCCAACGATTAACCCGCCGCCCAAAACCAACAATGTATAAAGCGCAAGGCTTATTTTTTTCACAAAGAATCCGCCGTCATCTGTCCAGCCGGCTTGAGTTTGAGCATCAAGAAGGGAACTGTACAAAACATTAACATTGATTTCACTACCCGTATTCATAAATGCAAGATATATAACAAACAGTAATATAATTACACTTAGCATCATAAAAATTCTTCTCATATTATGCTCTCCTGTTTCTAAAATATGTTAGAACCCTTGTCAGCTTATCATCAGGTTCTAACGATAATTCAATTATCTCTGCTGAAAACGGTTTTGCAAATTTTAGATAATACGATTGCAGAACCTGCTCTTCTGTTTTAACTTTTCCGATACCTGCACCATACAAAGTATCATTATATATAGGATGCTTTTTATAACTTGTATGAACGCGAATTTGATGAGTTCTGCCAGTCACAAGATTAAGTTCAACATAAGTTGATTCTCCAAACCGTTCAAGCACGGTTAATTCCGTTCTGCTGGGTTTCCCGTCAGGACAAACTGCCATTTTATGAGGCTGGGTCTTGTGCCTGCCTATCGGTGCCTCAATAATATCAAAATCGTTCGGATAATCGCCTTTTAAAACTGCGTGGTATTTTTTTATCATATCATGCTTTTTAATCATATCCGCAAGATATTCATGAGTTTTATTATTCTTGGCTATCATTAAAAGCCCTGAAGTATTCCTATCCAGCCGATGAACAATTCCACGCCTAAATTCGCCATTAATATCAGATAAATTATCTCCAAATCTGGCCATCAGCACATTAACCAAAGTTCCGGAATATTCAAGCACAGTCGGATGGGTAAGTATTCCTGAAGGCTTATTTACAACCGCCATATTCTCATCTTCCCAAACGACCTCAATTGAGATATCTTCCGGCTCAATTTTAACTATTTTGTCTTCAACAAGTTTGTCAAATTCAATTCTATCACCTTCTTTCAAGACATAAGAAGATTTTTTCTCTGAACCATTAACAAATACCTTGCCTGACTTAATCGCACTCTGAACCTTTGAACGAGAAATCCCTTCATAAAACTCTGACAAATAAAAATCTAAGCGTAAACCTTCCGCCGCTTCATCAATCAACAATTCCATAACTATTTTCCTTTATAAAAGGTCAGAATGCAAACAAACGCAATCACGCCGATAGTTATAAATATATCTGCGATATTAAATATAGGAAAATTTATAAAATTTAAATGAATATAATCTCTTACAAAACCTAAAACGATTCGTTCGTGGCAGTTACTCATAATCCCTGCACAAAGCAGCGATATAAACGAAACCGAAATAAGATGAATATTTCTTATATGATTATGGACATACAAACACAATAAAGTCGTTGCAACAATTGACACTATAATCAAAAATTCCCGTGCATTTTGCAGCAAGCTGAACGCCGCGCCGCTATTTTTTATATAATGAAGGCTGAAAACAAGATTTGAATAATGATGTCCTGATGTCAGATTATCAACTATAAGTTTTGATGAAAATAACGCCAAAAACAACCAAAAGATAAAACATAAAATAAAATAAATATATTTACCGACTGATGTATTCACTTGTTCTTAATCCTCCAGCTTTATAAAATTATTTTTCGGAACAACATTAATACGTTTCATCACACAAGCCAGCCCCGCCATATAAACCCTTACGGAGTTACCTTCCAAAGGTTTAATACGTGATATAGCAAGCGAGCCGACCGCATATTCATTTATATTGTTTGTATTTGCCTTGATTACACGCTCTAAAATTTGAGATTTCGGAACAGGTCTTAACTCAGATTTTGGCGGATTTGTAGGGTAAGTTACCAAATCATGATCCAAAGAACCGACAGCAAAAATATCATCATCGGCATCAAGCCTCAAAGTTGCTGTATACTCTTCTCCCGAACTTACCTGTGCAGGAACCTGGAGATCAATATTCATAAACCTGGCATCGCCGTATAACAGAGAAGACTCATCTGCAATCGCGGTTTCAGAAGCAATATACCAGCTCCCGTTAACCTTTTTCATATGATATATTCCGGTTGACACAGAATGGATTTCACCCGACACCTGCATATAATCAAACTTTTCCCTTACTGTTCCTGTTGCGGTTTCTTCAACCTCGACATCTGCATAATCGCCGTTTACCGAGATTTCCAAAATCTTTGTTGAATACGATAAATCCTCACAAGCTTCCCAAGTGGATTCTATACTCTTGAAATAAACCTGCTTATCAAATCCGTCATTATTCACGTATTTTTCATCATAAAACCGCGCCAAATTCTCGGAATCATGTTTATTTGCATATATTCCATGCTGTCTGAAAAGCTCTTTTATTAACTTAATATCCTGTTTATGTTCTCTGACCTGCTCTCTTCGATAACCGTAATCCGAAATTATTGAAGCCTGCGCCGGTTGATAAACTCCGGCAACAATCAAAGAAATCAATAATGATAATACAATCTTTCTCATAATAACAGTATAATGGAAAATAAAAAAAAATTTAATAGTATAAATAATGTAAATTCAAAAATAGAATTAATATATCTTAAAAAAGTGTAAAATTTACAAGAAAAATGGGTATAAAAACTGTACGAGGAGATTTTGGATTATGGATATAGCAATACAACGAGGTGTTACCCTTGATTTTTCACAAAGAATAAGAAATATCAGTAACTTGTGCAAAATATCAAACATAGAAAAAATGTTATCAAACTGCTTAGAATCTATGCCAAACAAAAGCCCGATAGACTACGTCGGAGAGCTTAATAAAAATGATATAATGCACTGATGTTACAATCACATTATTAACCGCCCCGAAATTTTGTCATCCTGAACTGGTTTCAGGGTCTTAAAATTTCGGGGCGGTTGTTCATACGAAGGGGCGCGGAGCGAATGCTCCGCGCCCCTTCGTCTTGTGGTTACAAATGTTTTATTACACCTATGTTTGTTGTTTTAGTTGTGTTTTGAGATTTAGTCAATACTGCTTTTTGAACCGGGCTTAGTTGTTTTAGGACCGTACGGCGTGTTGAATGGATTGCCGCATCGCTGCGCTCCTTGCAGTGACGGGTTCTGTCATTCTTAGCAGAGCGGACAAGCTCTTTATTGTGTACTTTTTCAACGCCGCCTTTGCCCAATGCCCAGCGGAAGCCGCCTGTCAATGCAATACCGTTACGACCGCCGTTACGTATCATTGCCTGACCGTATGCAGTGAATCGGTCTTTCCAATTTCGCTGCAAGCCCAAGCCATATTCTACATACGGTTTCATTCCCATTTCTGGTAATCTTACACTGTTTGCAGTCACTTTGTTTTCATTCATTACGTTCCACACCATTCCAACGCTTGCATAAGGTTGCCAGCCTTTTTTCGTATTTGCTATGAATCTTACGCTTGGGTTTACCTGAATACTATGTGCCGGGCTTGGTTTAATTTTTACTCCTGCTGCGTTTGTATAATCAAACGTATTCGCAAAGGTATAGCTCATAAACATAATCGGCTGCAAGATATATTTGCCGTCCTTAAATTCAAAGTTATAACCAGTCTTTGAGCCCACGCCTGCCATCAAGCTAGTGAAGTCTTCTTTTCCATACATTGTTTTACTTTCACCAACGCTTGCACCTGCAGATAAGGTCAACGCTGTCCAAAAGTTTCTCTTATACATTGTATGAGTATAACCCAGCAAGCCGCCGTTCATCGTGGTATCGACACCCTTATAGTTCAACTGAGAACCGTTATAACCGACATATCCCGTACCGACACTCATCCAGCCGTTTTTGTGTTCGTGGAAGTCTGTATCAAAGCCCGCTAATGAGCCATAGGTTATCGCGTCAACCTTCGGGCCGTGTTTTAAGTTCATTGTTTCAAATGTTACATACGGTTTGAACCATCCCGCTGTATTATTCAAGCTACTATATGGGATATTCTCGTTATATTCGGTAGATAGTGCGTATTTATTTGCATTAATCCGTGCGTGTCGTTCCATTGACGGCATTTGTGTAAACGTATCAGCGTGTTCAAATACATACTTAAACGTTTCGTTTATTGTTGCCTGAGTCGCTGCTACTGCTGATACCGGAGCACTCAATACGCTTGGGTTGAAACCGTCGCTAGGGTTTCCGCTGCTTGCTGCCGCTCCTCGGTTAAATACAAAATATCCGCCGTCTGCTTTGTTTAAATAATTGACATCGTATTTATAGATTGGGCTATATGCAACCTCTTTCACTGTCGTGGTTACATTATCTTTCAAGCCCTCTTCGGCAAACATTATCACTGTTGTGTCTTTTTCTGCATCAGATAGCAGATTCATGCCGGATACGTTGAGAGTACCTTGGTGTTCGCCGTATTCTTTTGCGCTGAATCTATCCATTCTTTCTTTGGCTAAATCAACATCCACTGTCATATTTGTATCGCCGGTAAGTGTAAATGCGTTGAAATTATACGTATGAACATCGTTGTTTATCGTATTGATTGTTGTATTACCAATCGTTACATCGCCGGCGTAGATGTCGTTATACAACCCGAAGCTGCCGGTTCCATCACCTGTGATATTCACCGTATAATTTTGGGTGCGGGTCACTGCATTACCCTCATCGTCCAATACAGCATTACCCTCGTCATCCGTCACTGCAACTTCTTTTGCATCCCCGCGAATGTTATCGTACATTTCGATTTTTCCGTTATTCAATGATTTGAAGTTCAAAACCGAACCTCTTGCCAAGTATATAGCGTTATCATCTCGTTCTTCACCTACTTGGGTGTAGTTGTCTTTGATTACGGATTCGCCCGCATCCGCGATGATAGCGATGTCGCCATCTACGGCTCCGTCAACACGGATAGCTCCACCGGTCGTTTCAGCATTACCGATTGCGTAGTTGCCAATAAAAGATGAATTTATAATGTTTTCTATTTTGGAAGTACCGCCTAAGAATATTGCACCACCGCCACTTCTTGAGTCAGTAGACGTTGCACCGTTTTCAATAAAGTCACCTTCCAAAGTTTTAATTACACTGCTTGAAAAATTACCTATTGCACCGCCAAAAGCAAAATTAGTGGCATTTATAGTATTTCTTATAAAATTGCCTTTCACAGAATCAATTGTTGATTTTGTGTAATTAGTAATAGCACCTGATGATTGATATCTTCCGTCATTAGTTCCGACATTTTCAATAAAATTACCCTTGATATAGTCAATATGTCCGCCTTGGTTATAAATCCCGGTACCGCGAAGTGTCGCATGAGATTCAATCTTATTACCTATAAAATCACCTTCTATTCCGGTAATAGAACCGGTATTATAAATAGCACCGCCAAAGGTTTCACCTGCTCCTGATACATAGTTGTCTACAAACGAACCCGTAATTTTACCTATATTTCCAATATTATATATTGCACCGCCTTTTGCTCCACCAGTTTCTGATTTTGCATAGTTGCCGACAAAGTTTGAGTTGAGGATTTCTGTAGATGTTAAATCCGGACTATTATCCCTTATTGCACCTCCCAAAGCTTCACCCGTTTTTGCATATACATAATTACCATTAAAATTGCAATTATCTATTTTATGCAACGTACGCCCAAAATAAATAGCTCCACCGCCTAAGACCTCGTCACCTGATACGTAGTTTCCTTCAAAAATAGAGTTATTAATACTATCAATAAATGCGCCAGCACTCAAGTGTAGAATTGCTCCGCCTCTATCCATTACGTGATTATTTTTAAATACACCACTAATAGTTCCTAGCTTTTGAGTGTTATGAATCGCTCCATCATTATCAATAAATACACCTTTAATTGAGTAAATATTATATTTACGCTCATCTGTGATTACGCTATTATTAACATATGTCCTTATCGCATGAGCACCACCTCTATTACCCTCAAAATAGCCTTCAACCGTATCTGTAAGACCATTCAAGTATATCGCACTACCTAGAGAGGCAGAATTATTAATAAAAGTTCCGCTTATTGAACCAATATAACCATCGTTAAAAATGGCACCACCACTGGAACTAGAACTGTTGTCAATAAAATTACCCGTTATAGATTCTATTGTTCCAGTATTGTATATAGCTCCGCCTTGGGCTCCGGAGTGTTCTGATTTTGCGTAGTTGCCGGTGAAGTCTGCACTGATATTCCTGATTGAGCCGCTATTGTAAATTGCGCCGCCTATAGCAGAACCCGTTTTTGATATCGCATAGTTACCTTCAAATGTAGTGGTTAATATATCTGCAATTTTACCTTCATTATAAATAGTCCCACCTCGAGCCAATCCTGACTCGGATTGAACATAGTTACCAGTAAAAGTACTATTACTAATACCGCCGCCAATTACTTTTCCATCTGCATCAAATTCGCCGATCTTACCTCCTGTATAAATAGCTCCACCACTTATTTGAGTTTCCGAAGATTTATTATTTTCAATAAATGTTCCTGATATATATTTCATTGTAGAAGTAGAGGAATTGTTAATAGCACTTTTATTATTCTTGTAATAACCCGAAATACTATTAAAACTTGGAGAACCCCAGCTACCCTCAACTGCAACCCCATTATTATCTATAAAAATACCTGTTACGCTATTAACTTTTTGCCCAGTTATACAAACAGCACCATCGTTATTTTTGAAAATACCATTAATTGAGCCTATATTATACTCTGCTCCACCTAACAAACCTCTTTTGTAAGCAAAAATAGCAGGAGCTCCTCTGTTACCTTCAAAATATCCCTCGATAGAGCCGACAACACCATATTGCCAAATGGCACTGCCTTCTGTACCATGGTTATTTATAAATATACCTTTTATGGAATCAATAATGCCACTATTGGAGATTGCTCCACCTCTATTGATATCGTAATTATCTATAAATACTCCTTCAATAGAACCGACATGAGTGTAAGCTAGATTATTAAGTGTAATTGCAGCAGCACCATTAGTTCCTACAGAGGTTCTATTACCTATAAAATTTCCTGAAATTTTATCAACAGTACCAGCCTGCACATATACAGCTCCAACATTTGTTGTGTCATTGCCAATAAAATTTCCCGTTATTGATGACACAACTATATCTTTGTTATTCACATGAACAGCTTTATTTCCATTATTAATCGCATTTACAGAAATATTATCAATAGTACCTTGAGTAGATATTAACGAATTACCTGTACTATCGACAATATCAGCATTTATATTGCCAATCTCATTATTTACAGCATTGGTTATTGCGTTATGTTTTGAATCCAAAGTCAAGTCAATAATGTTAACATTAATATCTCCGCCGTTTTGGTTTTCGGTAATTACTTGAGAAACATCACTTATTGTATCTTTTTGAGAGCTTACATAATATTTTAAGTCACAATCTTCTGCCGTACCCTCAACAAGGATTTTTGCTCCGGCTTCGTTTGTTGACCATTTGTAATATTTTATTTCTGAATAGTTTTCTTTATCGCCATATTCGGTTTTATATACCTCATCAGGAATATTTACGCCGGGATATACTTCTTCTGCCATTACCGGAGTTGCAAACGCACACGCCATCAACGCCGCTGCTGATAAGATTTTTACACTCTTTGTTCTAATCTTTCTCATAATATCACCTCATATCTTATACATCATTTTACTCAAAATGGTGCGTAAGCTCTGAAGTATAGTGATGACAAGCGTTTTCGTCGTCGAAAAACTGCTCTTATTTATGAGGAATTAAGATTTTATGAAGTGAAAATATCTACCGTTACTGAGTTTCAATTCGAATGTAACATTTTGAGTATTTTGATGTATTATTCCTCGTGTTTTTATCTCTTATTCATGTTTTCTACCGAATATGTATTCGGTTATTTTTGCATACTTCTTTAATCTATTCAGGGTTTTGTTACATTTATTTATATTGTATATCTTACATATATATTCTAACATTGTTTTATTAATTTTTCAAGTGTTTGTTTAAAAAATATTTAACTGTTTGTTTAAATTTGAAATTTGTGACATGAAATAATATTTATGTTATGATTGTACTGTTATAGTAAAGGAAAAAGATATGAGTTTAACAGTATATTTAGGGATAGACGTGGGTTCGGTTACAACCAAACTGGCTTTGGTTGACGAAACCGGAAAATATGTAGACAGTGTAATGCTTAAAACCGCAGGTAAACCTGTTTTGGCGGTTCAGACCGGGTTGAATAAGCTTTATGAGAAAAAAATTACGGATTACGATGTAAAAGGTGTCGGAACAACGGGTTCAGGACGTGCATTGGCTGGGTCTTTGGTCGGTGCGGATGTGGTTAAAAATGAAATCACGGCTCACGCGGTTGCCGCAAGCACCAATATCCCGGGGGTTCAAACAATCCTTGAAATCGGCGGACAAGACAGTAAAATAATCATCCTGCGCGATGGTATCGTTACAGATTTTGCGATGAACACGGTCTGTGCCGCAGGTACAGGAAGTTTCCTCGACCACCAGGCTCAAAGGCTGAATGTTCCTATCGAAGAATTTGGTCCAACCGCATTAAAATCAACAAACCCTGCACGTATTGCAGGCAGATGCGGCGTTTTTGCCGAATCAGATTTAATCCACAAACAGCAGCTTGGGTATCCGGTTGAAGACTTGTTATACGGACTTTGCCAAGCTCTTGTCAGGAATTATTTGAGTAATTTGGCGTTAGGAAAAGAACTTTTGCCTACTGTTTCTTTCCAAGGCGGTGTGGCAACTAACACCGGTATGGTCAAGGCGTTTGAAGAAGCTTTGAATACAAAAATCGTGGTTCCTGAAAATCACCAAACAATGGGGGCTATCGGTGCCGCTTTACTCGCTATGGAAAACCACCAATACACAGAAGAACCAACAAAATTCAAAGGCTGGAATGTTGCTGATATGCACTTCTCTTCAATCACTTGTGCTTGCACAGGCTGTTCAAACAACTGTGAAGTAATCACCATCGTAGAAGGGGTGGATGAAGTTCAGCACGTCGAAAAAATTAAGGACGTTAAAGGCAACATTATCGCGCGCTGGGGCGGAACCTGCGGACGCTGGGATATTAGTTAGGATAAAAGCTTATGGGCGATTTTGGGCAAAACATACAAAGAACATCTATACTTAAAGAATTGTCCGGCGGTAATGCCGAACTTGGTGAAGTTTTTGCCCTTATACTAAATGATATGGTTGTGCAAAGCGGGATTACAAACCCCGAAGCTGAACCCTTTGATATCGTTTCTAAATCGTGGAGAGAACTTGCAGGAAAGAAAGATAAAACAAAAGAAGATTTAGAAAAACTTGACTCCCGATTCAAAAACGAAGTCCGCCACCTTGCAACTTCTTATCTATTATTTATGGCTAAAGAAACAGGCAACCTGACAGGAAAAATTGATTACCACCAATACGAAGCGTATCAGTTAAAATACAGGTTTGGTCATTATTCTATTGCAAACAACATTGAATATGTTGAAAAAATTAAAATCCAAATAAGAAACGCATTTAATAAGATTGCAGCTCACGGAGAACAAACTGGCGGGGACAACCTCATAGATAAACACGATATGGCTGCATACATCTATGCACTTGCTACAAAAACCAACCACGATGAAAACGATAAATTTACAGGGTTTGAAATCGACGGGATTATTACGCCGCGCAATTACGCCATAAGCGAAAGATTATTATTTATGAACGAAAAAGATGATATGATGTCTATGAAAATGCGTATCGGTTACAAAATGCTCAACCAAGCTTCGGAAGGATAACTATGAAAAAATTTATAATGACTTTTTTTATTACTCTATGTATGGGCATAGCCCCGGCGTTTACAATTCCGGAAGAAATCACTGAAATTGAACCGCCGCAAATAGAACAAGCTGAACAAACTGCAACTATAAACGCATCCGTAACCTTTGATTGGCTTGATATTTCACAAGCTCAGAGGAATGAAGCTATACAAAAATACAAAGAACTTCTGTTTGAAAAAAATTCCGCAAAAATTTATTTTGACAAAGATGAATTTAAAACAAAGTTCAAACCTTTCATGAAAGATAAAAACTTCAAACACCACTATTTCTACACGAATAACGGGATTACCGAAGATGAGGAAGCTAAATACAGCGCATTTTATTATAAAAACAATACACTGTTGATTTATGCAATTCAATACAAAAACAACCCGCGTCAAGCGTTTTACTATTCAGCATTTGGGAAAATGTACTACACTGACGTAATGTCAGATGAATACCCGAATTTTCCGTACACATCCATGCAATACAACCGAAAAGGCGAACTAAGCAGCGGAATTTATTTTGTTTCTAAAGATTTACAATATATGTATGACGCAAATCAAGAATTCCAAGGTATTTGGTACAAAGACAAAATGTACAACAAAAACGGAAAACAAAAATTCACCCGTACAAATTGGTAAAAGCATAACAAGAATAAGGCGCAATGACAAAATTTTGCAACATTTGGTAAATCCAACAAGCAGATGTTTACATTTACCGCAAAATATTATAAAATACTCTCAAAAAGAAAGAGAGTTAGTTATGCAAAAAACAATTTGGGACAAGTACGCACAAGTATTAGTTGATTATTCTACAGACGTACAAAAAGGTGATTTGGTTATGATTAGAGCCGAATCCGCAGAGGCTAAAGACCTCGTCCGCGCAATATACAAACGAGTTTTGGAACGCGGCGGGAATCCTGTTGTGCGAACTTCTGTCGGAGATTTGGGTGAAATTTTCCTCAAAAATGCCTCAGATGAACAACTCGATTATATTGACCCGATTACACAACTGGAATACGAAGTGGTGGACAAGTATATTTCGCTTGGTGCTCCATTGAATACAAAAAATATGGCTCGTGCAGATTTAACAAAGCTTGCTCGCCGAGGAAAAGCAACTAAACAGTTATCAGAAAAACTTATGAAACGTTCCGCTGAAGGCAGCGCAAAATGGGTTATAGCGGATGTACCGACTTACGCACTTGCTCAAGAAGCAAAAATGTCACTTGATGAATATTCAGAATTTTTGTTCAATTCCTGCTATCTTAATTTAGATGACCCGGTTGCTAAGTTAAAAGAACTTGATAAAAAACAAACCCAATGGGCAAATTACCTGAATAATGTAAAAGAGCTGCACATCGTCGGCGAAAAAACTGATATCAGGTTTAATGTAGAAGGCAGAAAGTGGATTAGCTGCTCCGGACTCAACAACTACCCTGACGGAGAGGTATTTACATCCCCTGTCGAAGACGGAATCAATGGGGAAATTTACTTTGATTACCCGCAAAACTACCGCGGAAACAGTGCGCACGGAGTTCATCTGTGGATAGAAAACGGACTCGTAGTAAAAGCCGAAGCTGAACAAGGTGAAGAATTCCTTAACGCAATGATAAATATGGATGAGGGTTCCCACGGAATCGGTGAAATCGCAATCGGTACAAATGATGAAATCCAAGAAATTACAGGTAACATCCTCTTTGATGAAAAAATCGGCGGCGCAATCCATATGGCAGTAGGTGCATCTTACCCTGAAACCGGAGGTAAAAACGTTTCCGGCTTACACTGGGATTTAATCAAAAATATGAAAAACGGCGGAAAAATATACGCTGACGGAACACTTATCTACGAAAACGGCAAAATGATTATATAACCGCGAAGCCGGTGTGAGTGCCGGAGTTGGTTTGCGATTAGCAAAGCAAGCAGGGCACGAACATTATATGACCGCCGTTGTGACTGAAGCTAAGGCGTAAGGAACGGAGCAATCTTGATTGCACAGGCGGAAAACCGCGAAGCCGGTGTGAGTGCCGGAGTTGGTTTGCGATTAGCAAAGCAAGCAGGGCACGAACATTATATGACCGCCGTTGTGACTGAAGCTAAGGCGTAAGGAACGGAGCAATCTTGATTGCACAGGCGGAAAACCGCGAAGCCGGTGTGAGTGCCGGAATGGAAAACTTTTTCAATAAAAAAGACTGCCGAATCGGCAGTCTTTTTGCAATAATTGCTTTGTAGAAAATTATCTTTTTGAGAATTGGAATCTCTTACGAGCTCTTTTTCTACCGTATTTTTTACGTTCTTTAACACGTGGGTCACGAGTTAGTAAACCTTCAAGTTTAAGAACATTTTTGAACTCTTCATTAGATTTAACTAATGCTCTTGAAATACCGTGTCTGATAGCACCACATTGTGATACAACACCACCGCCAACAGCTTTAACTCTAACATCATATCTTTCTTGAGTTTCAGTTAAAACTAAAGGTCTGTAAACTAACATTTCAATAGCAGGTCTGTTTCCGATATAATCAGAAAGTTTTTTACCGTTAACAAAAATTCTTCCGCTGCCTTTTACTAATTTTACAACTGCGATAGAGGTTTTTCTACGGCCTGTTGCTCTAATTTCATCTGCCATTATTTAGCCTCCTTTTCTAACACGATTGGTTTTTGTGCTGCATGCGGATGCTCAGCTCCTGCATATACTTTCAATTTGTTGAATTGTTCTGCACCCAAAGTGTTGTGTTGTAACATACCACGAACAGCATGTTCAATAACGATTCTAGGATCTTTTTCCATTAATTCTTTGAAACTTGCAGATTTCAAACCACCCGGATATCCTGTGTGGTGTAAATAAATCTTATCAGTTTCTTTTTTACCTGTAACTTTAACTTTCGCTGCATTGATTACGATAACGAAATCACCGGTATCAACGTGCGGAGTGTATTCAGGTTTATTTTTTCCTCTCAAAATGTTTGCAACACGTACTGCAAGACGACCCAATACTTCGCCTTCAGCATCGATTACATACCATTTTCTTTCAACTTCAAGAGGTTTTGCTGAATATGTTTTCATCGCATTTCTCCATTATAATTTTAATACATTACTTTCATTAAAGTTAATCCGTGCGGACTAACCGTCATTCCCGCTTTTCTGCGGTCTTTGGCATCCAAAACATCTTTCATATGTTCCGGCTCCAAATTATGCCCCTCTATCTCAAGAAGGGTTCCGACAATAGTTCTCACCATATTGTATAAAAATCTGTTTCCAACAATATCAATGAAAACTCTGTCACCGACTTTTGAAACTTTCGCTTCATAGATTATACAAATAGTGCTTGGGTTTAGCGTTCCGGCACTCTTAAAACTGGAAAAATCATGTTCTCCCAACAAATAATTCAAAGATTTTTGTATCCTGACTTCATCTGTCGGAAATTTCACCCTCATCAAATCGCCGTCAAACGCGTTCTTACAACGTCTGTTTATAAACTCAAACCTGTAATAGCGTTTTTTTGCAGACTTTTGAGCGTGAAAACCTGAATCCACAGCCTTAAGATTCGTAACCGATATATCATCAGGTAAAATTTCATTTATTTGATAAAGAAACTTTGAAGCAACAATCATTTCTTCTGTATCAAAATGAACAACCTGACCCAGGGAATTAACACCCTTATCAGTTCTTCCGGAAAATATTGTCTTAATCCGTCGGCTTTTGTTAGTAGCTTTACCGCCTGACAAATCAGAGATTTGTTCGCTTTGGTCACTTACGTTCCCTTCGCAACGGCGGTCATATTGTGTGTCGCCCTGCTCGTTTCGCTCTCGCGAACCGACTCCGGCTCCACACCGGCTACCGCGTATCAATGTACTAAGTGCTTTTTCCAGTTCACCCTGTATTGTCGGTAGGTTCAACTCTTCACCATCTTGCATTTGAATTTGGCTTCCTGAGTAGTTCTTGCCTATATACTGAACCTCAAAAGCGTATCGCATTCCGAATTACACCAATTGAATAAGTGCCATTTCAGAAGCGTCACCACGTCTTGGCGGTAAGTGGTAAATTCTTGTATATCCGCCTTTTCTATCAGAATATTGCTTTCCGATAATTACAAACAATTTTCTTAAAACTGTTTGTGAAGCCAATTTTTTATCAGCTTGCGGAGCTTCAAATACTTCACCTGAAGCTAAATCCATATATTTACCGGTTTCTTTATTGTAAATATATCTTGCAGCTTGGCGAATTGAGTGAAGGTCACCTTTTTTTGCAAGAGTGATAATCTTTTCAGCATATGGTTTTAAAGCTTTTGCTCTAGCCATAGTTGTTGTGATTTCACCGTGTACAAAAAGTTCAGTAGCCAATGAACGCAATAATGCCTTTCTTTGGTCCTGTGCCTTACCAAGCGTATGTTTTTTTGTTTGGTGTCTCATTTTTGTATCCTTTACTTAATTTATTATATTGTGTTATCCGATTAAATCTTCTTCTTCAACAGGACTTGGAGCCAAGTCTAAGCCGAAGTGATGTAGTCTTTCAATAACTTCGTCTGATGATTTCTTACCGAAGTTTTTGATATTTAATAGGTCATGTTCTGATTTTTTCAACAATTCTGACATTGAATTGATGCTTGCTCTTTTCAAGCAGTTGTAAGCTC
>JAMPCZ010000006.1:21631-37947 GCA_023665935.1 Muribaculaceae bacterium
TTCAACAATTCTGACATTGAATTGATGCTTGCTCTTTTCAAGCAGTTGTAAGCTCTTACTGAAAGTTCAAGTTCTTCAATTGTCATTGAAGGAGTTTCTTCAACTTCATCAACAACTTCTTCAACTTGTGGAGCTGAAACTGCTACAGGTTGACCTGTAATTGATGCAATTTGCATAAAGTGTTCAATCAATAAGTTTGAAGCTTGGCTTAACGCATTTTGAACATCAATTGAACCATTTGACCAAATTTCAAGAGTCAACTTGTCGAAATCTAAAGCATCACCAACACGAGCACTTTCTACATTGTAGCTTACACGTTTGATAGGCATGAATGTAGCATCGATTGGTAATACATCAATTGATGCATCCTTAGCATCTCTTGGAACATCGTTAGGAACATATCCTTTTCCTGTGTCAACAATAACATCAGCGTGGAAAGAACCGCCATCAGCAACTGTACAAATCAACCAATCAGGGTTAACTACTTTAACTCCTGCCGGTAATTGTATATCACTTGCCAATACAGGTCCCGGTTTATCTACATCAATTCTTAGGTGTTGAGATTCTTTAGAATCAGTTTTTACAACCAATCCTTTTAAGTTCAACATAACGTCAATTACGTCTTCCAAAACACCCGGAATCGCTGTATATTCGTGAGTAATACCTTCGATTCTGGCACTTGTTACAGCTGTACCTTCAAGACTTGATAACAATACACGTCTTAAAGAGTTACCGATAGTAGTACCGAATCCTCTTTCCAACGGTTCAATTACAAACTTACCGTATTGTGAACCGTCAGAGCTGGTTGCTGTATTAACACATTTAATTTTTAATTCCATTCTTTTATTCTCCTAGTTAAAATCTACTTAATTGCTAGTTATATAAGCTAATGCTTACTACCTACAATTCCTACTTAGAATAATATTCGATTACAAGTTGTTCCTTGATTTCCGGATCTAATTCTTCTCTTTCAGGAATTCTGTCAAATGTAATTTTCAATGCTTCTTTGTCAATTGTCATCCAAGCCGGAGCACATGCCATATCAATCATTCCAATTACATCATTTAAGTATTTTGAGCTTTTTGATTTAACTGTAATTACATCACCCGCTTTAACCAAGTATGATGGAATATCAACTTTTTTATCGTTAACAAGAACGTGACCGTGGTTAACGATTTGTCTTGTTTGTTTACGAGTGATACCGAAACCTGCTCTGAATAAGATGTTATCTAATCTTGATTCAAGAAGTTGTAACAAGATAGTACCTGTAACACCTTTTCTTCTTGCAGCTTCGTTGTAGTATTTTACAAATTGTTTTTCGCTTACTAAGTAAGTGAATCTGATTTTTTGTTTTTCAGCCAAGTGAAGTGCATATTCTGAAAGTTTCTTTCTTACTGCACCGTGTTGTCCTGAAGCTGTTTGTCGCATAGAAGTAGTTAGCTTTCTGTTTGACAAATCTTTAACTTTTTTATTTCTGAATAATTTGTTGGTTGGTCCTGTATATCTAGCCATTTTCTATATTTCTCCTTTTGTTGTGCGGGGCATCTATGGTTTGCGTGTGGACTAGACTCGCAAGCCCCCGCTATTTTGTATCTTTTTTGTTGGTCTATAAATATAAACCTTGAGTCTTAAATTTTGCTGTGCTCAGTTTTGTACTCATTTCGCTACGCTGCCATTCGTAATATACTTCGCACCTTACGGGACTACGTTCGCTTTCGCTCACATCCGCCCTACGCAAAATCCACTACACTCTACGTTTCTTAGGCGGACGGCATCCGTTGTGAGGGATAGGAGTTACATCTTTAATTAATGTAATTTCCAAACCTGCAGCTTGGATGGCTCTGATTGCAGTTTCTCTACCTGAACCAGGTCCTTTGATATGAACTTCAACTTTTTTCATACCTTGATCAATTGATTTTTTTGCTACCATTTCAGCTGCTGATTGAGCTGCAAACGGAGTGCCTTTTCTAGCACCTTTGAATCCAGAAGCACCTGCTGTTGCCCATGCAATAGCATTACCCTGAGTATCAGTAGAAGTTACAATTGTATTATTGAATGTTGACTGAATATGTACAACACCTTGCAATACATTCTTCTTTTCTTTTTTCTTAGTTTTTTGTGGTCTTGCCATTTTTATTTCCTTTATCTTTGTTACTTTAGATTTTATAATTTATTTTTTGCGCCTTACGCAAAATCCGCTGTCTTGTATTTTGCTGGGCTCAGGTTTTCTTCTCGTTTCGCTTCGCTGTCACTCGTTCTAACCTTCGCACCTTACGGGACTACGCTACGCTTCGCCCTACGCAAAATCCGCTATTTTTTCTTAGAAACAGGTCCGGTTTTCTTACCGCGTTGAGTTCTTGCGTTTGTTTTAGTTCTTTGACCGCGACATGGAAGTTTACGTTTGTGACGCATACCTCTGAATGAACCGATTTCTTGAAGACGTTTGATGTTCATTGCGATTTCACGTCTTAAGTCACCTTCAATGTGGTAATTTGATAATTCATTACGAAGTAATTTAATATCTTCATCTGTTAAATCGTCTGTTCTTAAATCAGGTGAAATACCTGTTGCTGCTAAGATTTTCTTAGCTCTAGTCGGTCCTATACCGAAAATGTAAGTTAATGCAACTTCCATTCTTTTGTTACGAGGTAGGTCTACCCCTACTAATCTTGCCATTTTAATTTCTCCTTTTCTTGGCTTTTGTGCAACCTTGGAAAATCTTAGGTCTTTTCAAAAACGATAGCCTGATTCCATCTGCTGTCATCTTTGCCCTGTCAATGCCCCTTGGATTGCACCCGGTGTTAGATTTTTTTGGATATGAGGCTTAAATACTTCCTCACCAGCCGCTCTTTTGAGCCTCCGGCTTAGGCTTTACTTTCTCGTACCTTACCCTATAAAGAGCTTAACGAGTGTTCTAATTTTTCGGCTGCCCTGCTCCTTGTTTTCGCCGGATAAATTCTTATTAAATTTATTCCGCTCAATCGGAGCTGCGGATGTCACGGGTTGGGTTCGCAACGCCCACACGGCACCCTGCCTAAAAATTAGCCTTGTCTTTGTTTGTGCTTAGGGTTTTCGCAAATTACTGCAATTCTGCCCTTTCTTTTAATACATTTGCACTTGTCGCACATTTTTTTTACTGATGATCTTACTTTCATTGTTTTTTCCTTTATGTAAATGTTTATACGTGAGATTTCCTTTTATATTGCCCGTGATATTACAGCAATTCTGCCTTAATACCGAGCAAATGTTTTACTTTAACCTGAAGGTAATTCTGCCTTTTGACAAATCGTAAGGCGTCATTTCCACCTTAACCCTGTCACCTGGTAAAATTCTTATAAAATTCTTTCTAATTTTGCCTGAGATATGCGCTAAAATCTCATGGTCGTTTTCCAATTTGACTCTAAACATAGCATTCGGCATGGATTCTATAATCGTACCTTCTAGTTCTATTACGTCTTTTGCCATTATTTTCCTCATTTTTCGGCTTTGTAAACAGACTCATCACAGAGAGCCTATTTTAATATTACTTGCAAAATATTTGTTTGCAAGCAGTTTTTGTAGTGTTTTAAGGTTTTTTAACAAAGATTTTATAAAATGTTTATTTAAAAATACAACACAACCCGACAACTTAACCCTTGACAAAAAAGCATATAAAATCTAGGTTTTACCATGTTTGTAAATTTTTATTAAGCTACACTTATTATCATATTTTTAATTAAACAAAATTAAAATAACAAGCACATTATTTTGAACATCTTGTCTTTCCCGTCCACGATAAATCCTTACATCTTCTGTAATCCATATTTTTATTCTTTATCACCCAGCCTGTACAGCAGCCGGATTGGCGATAATCACCTGCACCTGCTTTCAAACATTCAGAAAAGGAGTTTGCCCAGTAATTATATTTAGGAGCACCGCAAGGAGCAATACCGTCAGGATACACCTGAAATTTAAACGTATCAATACCAAAAGTATTCGGTTTTCGAGCTCCATTAACATCAACAAAGAAGAACCCGCAATACCCTGTTGAAGAATTTTCAAGCGACGCATCGCAAGGACCGTTAAAAGTTGCCGTATAGAAAACCAAAGCCCCATTTGGCAAATAGAAGCTGTCATTATAAAACCGCCAATTAGAAAGTTTATCATATGCACCATTATAAGATTGGGTTAAACAAGACCGCCAGGTGCATTTAGACAATTTCAAATACCTTGACAAAGCTTGAAAGAATAAATCTCTGCGTTCAACATCATTATCGCTATATGTACTAACGAGCCCTTGCTCTTCTACCATCATTTTTGAAGCTTGAGTTAATTGAGAATTAACCTCCAATAATTTATTTATCAAAACTTTTTCTTCAATACGTGTAGCCAAAGAAGGGATAGTTAGTGCCGCAACAACACCAATTATTCCCAAAGTAATCAAAATCTCCGCCAATGTAAATCCTAAAAATTTCAACCTTTTCAACACTTTCTCCTTCAAATTAATAAAGCTATTCTTTTATTAATACAATAATCCTTTTATTAATGCAACAATTCTTTCATTTATCAAAATCGGAGAAATATTGAATATATAATTTATTTGTTATGCAATCTAAGAATTTTCAAAAAATTGATTCAAAAAAAGAAGTCAAAATAATGCTTTCAAAAAAAGCTTGGACAATGAAAAAACTTGCAGAAAAACTATCAGAAGTTTCCGGGAAATATTATTCGCCCCAAAACCTGAATTATAGGCTTACGCAAAATAAACTCAAACTATATGAAATGGGATATATCTGTCAAATTCTAGATTTCAAACTGACATTCATTGAAAATTAGACTTATTTTAAATCTAGTTGCACGCATTCAAATCTCGTGATAACATGTTTTTATGCAAACTAATCTTGAAACAGTTACAATTACAAAAATGACCGCAGATGACGTTGATGGCGTAATAAAAATCGAAGAATCCGCCTATGGCGACCATCATTGGTCTAAAGATTCGTTCCTAAACGAGTTACACAATGAACTTGCAAGATATTATTCTTTATATACCGCAGACGGAAAACTTGCAGGATACGCCGGAAGCTGGCATATCCTTGACGAAGCACACATAACAACAATTGCTATACATAAAGATTTTAGAAGAAAGCACTACGGACAAGCACTACTCAAAGCAATAATAGACGACTGCTACCGTGAAAAAATAAAATATATAACCTTAGAGGTCCGAGTAAGCAACACTCCGGCAATAAATCTATATACAAAATATGGCTTTACGTCATTTGGAACAAGAAAAAAATATTATCAAGATAACAATGAAGATGCGCTGATAATGTGGACAAAAAACATCTTCTTTGATGAATTCAAAAACAATTACGAAGAGATTATTAAAGAGCTTGGGGAGAAAATCAACATACAATGAGCCAGGAAGTTCTTATTCCAAAAATGAAACGGTTAGACAAGACAAAAAGAAGGGTAAAAATTCCAATATTGAATTTTGCCATAATAGCTTTTTGCTCACTATTAATTACTTTGGCAACATTTGTAAATCTTGATATCAAACATTTTATTATCCCGGCAAACCTATTCTCATTACAGAACCCGACAATGGAAGATTTTATCTTTAGCTTTCGATTAATTCCTCAAATTCCAATAGTAATGTTTGTTTGCGCACTATTAGGCCGCAGAATGGCTGCAACAAGCGTCGTATTATACATACTTGCAGGATTATTCATTGTTCCGGTATTTGGACTTGGCGGAGGGGTAAAATATGTTTTTGAATACGGATTTGGATACATTTTAGCATACATACCGGCTGTAATCCTTGCCGGAAAACTTCTGAAAAAATACACTTTTGCCGATATGATTCGAGCTACTATTGCAGGGGTTTTAATTATCCACATAATCGGACTGATTTATATGATGATTCTTGCCGGAATAAAACATGCCGGAACCGGATTTATCACCGGATGGTTTCACACCCAAAGCGGATTGAAAATCATCTATGATTTAGCCGCCTCATTTTTACTCGTTCTAATTGGGAAATATCTGCACGAAGCATTAAATTTTATTTTAGAATAAAAATTCAAATGTCAAAGCCTCACACTCAGAGAGGGATAAAAAATACGGCAAAAAATTCTAAGATTCTGAATCAAGTTCAGAATGACAAAATTGTTTGCCATAACAATTGCCACCCCCTCGGATAAAATAAAATTTGCCATAAACGCCTGTATATGATAGAATGACGTTGAGGAACGGTGATTTTGATGGAAATTTTAAAATATTTATCTGATATACCAATACTTGTTGTACTCATTGTATTTGTTGTTTCAACAATATACTGCTCTTCAAAGTATTGCATAACTAACAAAAATTTAAACATTTTAATTAAATTTATGGAGAATTTTAAGAAAAATGATTTAAATTTCAGATACAAAGAAATAGACGAGTGGATGAAAAACAATCCATATGTATCAGTTATTTGGACGGAGTTCAAAAATACACTTGTATTTTCTGAATCAATCGCTGTGAAACAAGGGGAAACAGGACTTAAATACCAAAACATTTCATCAACCGTCCAAAATATCCAAACTACAACCGACCCGTTATACTTTTTCAACGAAGAAACGCTTGTTACCTCAAAATTCAACTTTAAAATGGTACAAACCATACCTACAGTATTAACAGGTTTCGGACCGTTGTTTACTTTCTTGAATATTGCAATCGCATTCGGCAGAATTGATTTTTCAACCCAGGAAAAAACTATTGCTTCCGTTTCAAGTTTTATGACAAGCATGCAGACTGCGGCATTGGTTTCCGTAATCGCCGTCGGTTCATCATTAATCTATCTTATGATTGAAAGAATTTTATACAATAAAATGTGTAAAACTCCGGTAAATAAAATCCAAGAGATAATGAGCAGCTTATTTGCAAGTATTTCTGCCGAAAAGTTCCTGTACGAACTCCTAAGAGAAACAAAAGTTCAAAACAATTCGACAGCAAACTTGATTTCAGAAATTCCTACACAATTTAAAACCGCGTTCAATGCAAGTACATCAGCAAATCTCGTTCCTTATCTTGAAAACTTGATTTTTGGATTGAACCAATTAAACAAACAGCTTAAAGAATCCATAAACAACAACAAAAGCGATGTGGTAGACGAACTGTTCTAAGAGGGAAAATGGTAGTAAGATTCAGAGGACAACAGAATAACTCTTCGGAAGAAAATATCTTCTGGGTAACAATGGCAGACCTGCTTTTAGGTTTGGCTATTATCTTTATCACTCTTTTTGTCCTTGCAATGACAGGATTTTCGCAACAGAATATTCAGCAGCAGAAAGTTCAGATGGAAGTTTCCGAAAAGATAGGAGAAGAACTTAAAAAATCTGATATTGATGTAGACATAGATAAAATGACCGGAGATTTGAAAATTTCTGATGTCGAATTGTTTGAACTCAACAGTTATGTACTTTCTCCAAACGGGAAAAAATTATTAGACAAACTTGCTCCGATTTACATAAATTCAATTTTCTCGGATAAAGAATTGTCAAACCAAATTCAGCATATAATAATACAAGGACACACCGATTCTCAAACATTTGCGGGAATTACCTCAAAAGACGAACAATTTTTACGAAATATGGATTTGAGCTTAAAACGGGCAAATGCGGTTACTGAATATATTTTTAAAACAAACTACAACAAAAAATACGCGGACCAATTCAGAAAAATCGTAGTTGTTGAAGGTAAAAGTTTTAACGAACCCGTACTTAATGCAAACGGTATTGAAGATTTTGCAAAAAGCAGAAGGGTAGAATTGAAATTAAAAGTAAAAGATTGGAATGTTTCCACAGCACTGGGATTAAAGAAATGATAGATACTAATAATATTTTAGAAACCATTAACATGATAAAATTGCACAACCTTGATATCAGAACAGTTACACTGGCACTGAGCTTGAGGGATTGTATCTCGGAAGATATCGACACATTGTGTAATAACATCTACAACAAAATTACAAAATATGCCGCGAATTTAGTTGAATTTGCGGATGATTTGGCTGACGAATACTCAATACCTATCATAAATAAAAGGATTGCAGTAACTCCGATATCGTTTATCGGTGAAGCCTGCAAAAACCCTGATTACGTACGTATAGCTCAGACTTTAGATAAAGCCGCAAAAGATGTCGGAGTAAACTTTATCGGAGGATTCTCCGCACTGGTAGAAAAAGGCTGTACAAAAGGGGATAACCTGTTAATTGAAAGTATCCCTGAAGCTATGGCAACAACAGAATTTGTTTGTTCCTCTGTCAATCTTGCCTCCTCAAAGGCGGGAATCAATATGGATGCAGTTTTAAAGATGTCTGAAATCATCAAACAATCCGCAGAACTAACCAAAGACAGAGATGGAATCGGAGCCGCAAAACTCGTAGTATTCTGTAATGTTCCGGGAGATAATCCGTTTATGGCAGGAGCTTTCTGCGGAATGGGCGAACCTGAATGCGCACTGAATGTCGGTGTTTCAGGTCCCGGAGTAGTTCGTGCAGCTGTGGAAGCATTACCAAAAGATGCAAATATGAGCGAACTTGCAAACAAGATTAAAGAAATCGCTTTCAAAATTACTTCAACCGGAGAACTCGTCGGTAGAAAACTTGCAAAACGTTTAGACATACCATTTGGAGTAATAGATTTATCATTAGCTCCGACACCTGCTCCGGGGGACAGTGTTGCCGGAATATTTCAGGCAATGGGCTTAGAACATGCCGGAGCTCACGGAACAACCGCCGCTCTTGCTATGCTTAACGATGCCGTTAAAAAAGGCGGAATTATGGCAAGTTCACACGTTGGCGGACTATCAGGAGCCTTCATCCCGGTATCGGAAGACGCCGGAATGATTGAAGCCGCAGAACACGGATACCTGACATTTAGCAAACTTGAAGCTATGACATCCGTTTGCTCAGTCGGACTTGATATGATAGCAATCCCGGGAAAAACACCCGCTGATACAATTGCAGGAATTATTGCAGATGAAATGGCAATCGGGATGATTAATAAAAAAACGACAGCAGTACGTATTATACCTGCTGCCGGAAAAGATGTTGGCGACAGGATATCTTACGGCGGGCTGCTTGGCGAAGCTCCGATTATGCCCGTAAATGAACTGTCTTCATCTGTATTTGTTCAACGCGGCGGGAGAATTCCTGCGCCAATTCACAGCTTAAATAATTAGCAAAGGAAAATAGTAAAATGAAAACCTTACACGAAATGGCAACAAAACTGCAAACCTTCATAATCAAAGCGCAAGAAGATGCACATAACCAAGCCAATTTGAGTATCGCAAAATATAATAACCTCAAACTTAAAATTGAATCAAAATACCACTTTCCAAATGTGGTCGTTTGTATCGGCATTTCAGAAGCCGTGTTCAACATAAAAGAGGGGACAAAAGTTGACGGAGGACTCGGTCCTGACGAAAAACACGTAAGAAAGTGGTTAGGTAACAGTACAACTATTTCCGATTTAAACGAAATTTGGCTTTCTATGAGTGAACTTATCAAAGCTGCGGATGAGGATAAAGTAGTCGAATTGGAAGGAGAAGCCGAAGAAGCTAAAAACGATGCTCCTAAAAAGAAAAACGCTCCTGAGATAGCAACAATCGAAGAATTTTTCAGAATAAGCGACAGAGAAGAAGCCAGAAAAACCAGAGCAAAACAAGCTAGAGAGAATCAAAAAACAATTTTTGATTCAATAAAAGATGATAATGCTGCAAATCAATAAACCTAACAAATAAAATTATGAATGACAAACTGAAAGAAAGCTTAAAACTTCTACCGTCATTACCCGGCTGTTATATATATTATAACGCTGAGGGCGAAATAATTTACGTCGGAAAAGCTAAAATCCTTAAACGACGTGTAATGTCCTATTTTAACCGTAAATACCACGACAGCGTTAAGGTTAATGTTTTGGTATCACAAATTGACCGGCTTGAATACATTATAACAAATACTGAAGTCGAAGCTCTTATCCTTGAAAGTCATCTTATAAAAAAACATAAACCCCGATATAATATCTTATTAAAAGATGACAAAAAATATCCTTACTTCCTTATTACAAATGAAGATTTCCCAAGAATATCAATTGTGCGAAAACGAAACGTCAACCCTGAAAAAGGACGTTATTACGGACCTTATACAAATATTCGCGCAATGCACTCAACGCTGGATTTCTTAAAAAAAATATTCCCGCTAAAACAATGTAAATCCCCAAAATTCAAATCCCGTCCCTGCCTTTACTATCATATAGGTAAATGTCTTGCACCTTGTCAAAACCTTGTTACAAGTGAAGAATATAAATCTGTTGTTCATCAGGCAGAATTATTCTTATCCGGAAAACAATCCGAACTGTTAAAGCAGCTTATGGAACAAATCCAAAAATATTCAGACTCCGAACAGTTTGAAAAAGCCGCAAAACTTCGCGACAGCTATTTGGATTTGAAACAAACCCTTGAAAAACAAAAAGTAGTATACGAAAATACAAAATTAAACGAAGATGTGATTTCCGTCCAACACGAAGACGGCATACTTGTTGTTGTAATTATGATGGTTCGGGAAGGCAGACTGATTGATAAGAAAGATTTTACATACGAGGTTGAAGAAGAAGACCGAACAGAATTTTTTGAAACATTCTTTAAAGAATACTACAACACACTTTCTTTAGAATTTCCTGATAAAATAGTTTCAAATGAACTGGAAGCCTTAGGTAATAAATCTCTTTACGAAGAATGGCTGCAAATAATATCAGGAAAAAAAGTTAAAATAAGTTACGGAAAATCCGCACAAGGAAAAGAACTTCAAAACCTTGCAGACAAAAATTCCCGCGTCGTAATCGACAATGCAAAATTATCAAAAATGTCAAAAATCCGAGAGGATTTCAATAATATAGGCTCTTACCTCAAAGAAAAACTCAAACTTAACAACTTTCCATCAAGAATTGAATGTTATGATATTTCGCATATTCAAGGTACCAATACGGTTGCCTCAATGGTGACTTTTATTAACGGTTTAAGTAAAAAATCCGAATACAAAAAGTTCAAAATTAAAAGTACAGAAGGCAAACCGGATGATTTTCTATCAATGAAAGAAGTTTTGACAAGACGTCTGTCACATCTTGGCGACAAAGGCTGGGATAAGCCTGATTTGATTATAATAGACGGCGGAAAAGGTCAATTATCAAGTGTTATGCAAATAGTCGAAGAACTCGAGATATCAGGAATAGATTTTGTTAGCCTTGCAAAAAGACAAGAGGAAGTTTTCTTGCCGAACCAATCAAAATCAATTTTACTGCCGAGAGAATCCAGTGCCCTATTCTTAATCCAGCGTATCAGAGATGAAGCGCACAGATTTGCAATAACCTACCACAGAAAACTTCGTTCTAAAAAAGCTATTGAGGAATAGTTGTTCATTTCAGATTTTGAAACAAATTCCCAACTAAAAAACAACTCCCGTTCAGGAAACTAAAGGAAAAAGATTAAATGCAAGAAACCAACATCTACGCAATAACAGATTCACACCAGGAAAGCCGGAACCTCAGCCGTCTACTTAGCGGTATCTATAACTTTGAAAAAGATTCGGACACACCGTTCCTGGTTCTTGATGCCGGAGATTTATTCAAGGGAATTTACGACAGAAATTTATCCGTAAACGCATACATCAAATTAAAACAACTGATTCCGAATGCTCAAATATTTATAACTTTAGGCAATAACGATTTTGGATTTACAAAGTCTGATTTTGAATACTTGAAAACAACAATTGAAAAATTTGAAAACGCCGGAATTGACGTCATTTGCGCAAACCTGCACCCTTCTCTGACCGACAAATATAAGATTACTGAAATCAACGGGACGAAATATCTGATAACAGGATTCTGCCTGAATAATTCCTGCGCAAAAAAATTCAATTGTGAACTGCTGCCGCCGGAAGATTCTTTCAAAAACCTTATAGATTCCGTTAGAGATGATTATGACAAAATTATTGTACTAAATCACCATTGGTACACTTACAGTCTGAATTTAAAAAATTTTGCTGACAAAAATAATATCCACATTGACTTGATTATTGGTGGTCACGAGCATTCACCAATCACACCGGATTATGAAAACAATATATTTTATCCACTCTCTTTTGCCAGAACGATGTACAAAATATCCATAGATGAAAATATAAAAGATATTTCACAAATTCCCGTTAATGAATTTGAATTTATCCCTGAACTTGAAAACCCGATTACAGAATATGAAACTCTAACCAAGCTAAAAGAACCAATAGCCAAAAGAGTACTTAATCTTACAAAAAAATATTCAGATCCATGTCCTTTGGGAACATTTATTTCTGACAATATGAAAAAAGCCGGAAACACGGATATAGCGTTTCACTCAACTGGGTTCTCAATGTCTCCCTTAAGGCTGGAAGACAGCAATGTCATCACTATATATGATTTAAAAAAAGTAATCTGCGCCTCAACTACAATAGAAAAAATAGAAATTACCGCAGCAGAATTATTAAAAGTTTTTGAAAATGCTACAAAGTTCAGAATGTACAAAGACAGAGGGAACTCAAGATTCCTCCAATGTTCGCAAAATATTACAATAACCGGGGAACAAAACCCTCAAGAGAAAACATATAAAATTATACAAATCTCAATAAACGGAGAAAATTTACTTGACGAAAACCAAACGCCTATTGATAAAAACCGTAAATATAGCTGCACAATAGATTCTTTTATCGGTTCAGGAGAACAAGGATTTGATGTATTAAAAAATATTCCAAAATCAAAAATCCTCAAAAATAATCAAGAAATTTTAATAAATGAACTCTTTTATGATGCACTAAAAAATGCAGCCGAAAATTTTGATGGAAATTCACAATATCCGAGTTTCAAATTCATAGATATTTAGAGTATCAAGAAACCATAGCTTTGACTACCTTATAAATATCTTCAATTTTATCTGGGTTGTTATTTATAATATCAATCAATTCAGAGCGCAAATCCGCCTCGGATTTTAAATGTTCAAAATTAAAAAGTTCAGAAGTTGGAACATCTAATATTTCCAACAATTTTTCAAGCGTAACTATTGAAGGGAAACTTTCTCCCAATTCTATTTTCCTCAATGAACGGGTATCAATATTTATAATTTCCGCAAGATATTCCTGAGTCCAGTTCTTTCGTTTCCGAAGCTCCTTTATTCTTGCTCCGAATTTTTGCCTTAAACCTGTCATAACATTCTCCTGAATTTATTATATTGAGATTCACACACGCACATCAGGAGCCAAAAATACCTATTGACTAAAAAATAGGGTTTATTATATCCTATAATAAGAATCACAAGTTCTTAAATTAGCCAAAAGAGGAATTATTACAGCCGATGGAATACATAAAACAAAAGAAAGAAAGATTTAAAAATATTGATTTTTTAAGGTTTATTTTTTCAATTGCGATTGTAATGTTTCATTTTCAGGCAGCCTGCAATATGAATACAATACTTCCGGGAATAAAACAATGTAATGTCTGCGTGGATTATTTCTTCATTATCTCGGGATTTTTCTTGTTTAATAATATCAATCTCAAACAATCAACCTTTGAGTTTGCAAAAAGACGTTTTTTGCGGCTTGCCCCGCTTGTTTATTTCTTTTTGGCGGTATTATCTTTCCTAAGCCTTTTCACAAACGGCATACATATAAATCTAACTAACAATATATTACGAATGCTGTTAATCCATAATATAGGATTCGGACCGGTTACAGGCGGGATTGGCTCACACATACACTGGTTCATTTCCGCGTTGTTTTGGGTGACTCTTTTTTACTTTTATTTGGCAAAAATTATTCCTAAAAAATACTTAAACTTGATTATTTGGCTGATAGTTGTATTTTCTTACGGATTACATTTTAACTTCGGACATTTTTCTACCGGCGGAAATACGAAAAATATATTTTTTGTGTTTAATATCGGAATACTAAGAGCATTGGGCGGACTTGGCATAGGATATTTTATTTCCGAGATTTACAACATGAAACCGGTGCACAACGTAAAAATGGGGTACAAAATTATCGCATCAGTATTAGAAATATATATCTGCGGATTTTTAGGATACTATATGCTATTTTCGGCAAAATTGCCGTCAAAAACAGGGTTCACTTTCATTGTAATGTTTTCGATACTGTTTTATTTGTTTTTAGTAAGGCAAGGTGTACTATCAAGACTGCTTAACAAGGATTTCTCATCTGTACTTGGCAGTTATTCTTACTCAATATATGTAATGCACGCAATGGTTCAGCCTCTATTTAGAGCATACATACACAGCAGTTATCTTGAAATTCATAATGCAGAACTTTACATAATACAGATAATTACCGCTCTCATACTTGGGATATCTGTCCATTACCTGTTTGAAAAACCTGTAAATAAACTTTTAAATCAAACTTTGCTTGTTAAAACTGGTAAAAAATAAAAGTTTATGATACAATCAATCTATACGTTTTAAAGAGGAGATTTATTATGCGTACGGAAGAAAGAACTTTTATAGCAGTTAAACCGGATGGGGTTCAAAGAGGTTTAATCGGAGAAATTGTTAAAAGATTTGAAATTAAAGGATATAAAGTTATAGGGCTAAAAATGCTTCACGTTACTGACGAGCAAGCTAAAGCTCACTATGCGGAGCACGAAGGAAAACCGTTCTACCCAAGACTTATCAGATATATTCAAAGCGGTCCGATTGTAGCTATGGTTATACAAGGCTATAACGCTGTAGCAGGAGCACGTCACCTTATGGGTTCAACTAACCCTGATACAGCAGAAGTCGGTACAATCAGAGCAGATTTTGCTCAAGTTATGGAGTACAATATCGTCCACGGTTCAGATTCGGTTGAAAGTGCAGCTCGTGAAATCAGTATCTACTTCAACGAAAACGAACTTTTCCCTGAAGGAAAATGTATGTCTGAACTTGTTATAGAAAGCTTAGACGCCGATTAGGGGTAAATATTGTAAACAATGAACGAAAAAGATTATTTCAACTACGAACTAATACACGAAGATGCTCAAACCGGAGCGCGCGCAGGGATTCTTACAACCCCGCACGGCAAAATTGAAACGCCGATTTTTATGCCGGTAGGGACGAATTCAGCAGTAAAATCACTAACCTGTGACCAAATTAAGGACACCGGGGCACAGATTATTCTGTCAAATTCATATCATTTGTACCTTAGAGCCGGAACTAAGCGGATAAGAGATTTTGGCGGAATTCACGGCTGGATGAACTGGGACAAACCTGTCCTGACCGATTCCGGAGGATTCCAAGTATTTTCGTTAGCACACCTGAGAAAAATAACAGAAGACGGTGTGGAATTTCGTGACCCTAAAGACGGTACAAAACATTTCATATCCCCTGAAATTTCAATGGAAATTCAACAGGACATCGGCGCAGATATTATGATGGCGTTTGATGAATGCGCGCCATACCCTTGCGATTATGACACGGCAAAAGCGGCAATGGAACGTACGCACAGATGGCTAGAACGCTGTTTCAAAGCTAAAACAAACCCTCGCCAGGCTCTTTTTCCGATTGTGCAAGGTGCTTTTTATGACGATTTAAGAACAGAAAGTGCCAAAGTGATTTCAACATTTGATGCGGTAGGTTATGCAATCGGCGGGTTAAGTGTCGGCGAAACCAAGGATATAATGAACCATTTTACAGAGTTCACCGCTCCGCTGCTCCCGAAATACAAGCCCAGATATCTTATGGGTGTGGGAACCCCTGAAGATTTGCTAAACGGCATTAAACACGGTATTGACATGTTTGACTGTGTACTGCCGACAAGAAATGCCCGTCACGGCTCATTCTTCACCTGGGAGGGTAAAGCAAATATTAAAAACGAAAAATTCAAAGATGACCACGGTCCGCTAGTTGAAGGCTGTGACTGCTATGCTTGCCGTAACCATTCACGCGCATACATAAGACACCTGTGGAAATGCCAAGAATCAACAGCTTCAACCCTCTTGTCCATCCACAATATAAAATTCCTGATTGATTTTGCAAAACAATGCCGTCAAGCAATCCTGGAAGACAGATACGCTGATTTTTACGCAGAGCATTATCCAAAACTAGTTAAAGCGTAAAAAAAATATGACATTTTGATGTGAGAATCTCTTTTTATTATGAGATTCTTCGCTCTGCTCTGAATGACTGGGGTAAATATATGGTGCTGATAATATTTGTTTTATCGTCATTGCGAAGGAGTTTACGACTGAAGCAATCCAGCTTTTTAAATTATCAGC
>JAMPCZ010000070.1 GCA_023665935.1 Muribaculaceae bacterium
CCCGGGATGATTTTCTTTAATTTTTTATCCCCTTTGTTAAGACCTTGTTACATTTATACAGGAAAATTAATAGTCCTGACATTTTAGATTCCGAATCAGGTTCAGAATGACACAACGTCAGGACTATTAATTTACACAGACTTAATATTGTTATTAAATTTTACAAAACATCTTTTAATTCTTTTATTACCACATCCAAAGCACCTTGTTGGTCTTGGAAAATAGTTTCACAATCTTTACAAGCTTGTGCATAGAATTCCTCATCTGCTAAAAGTTTTTCCATATACTCAGCTAATTGAGCAGGAGTTTTAACAATTTTACCGGCATTGGATTGCGCCAGCAGCCAGTAAATATCCCTGAAATTATGGATAGACGGACCTGTAATTGTAGGTTTTGAATACACTGTAGCTTCCAAAGGATTATGACCTCCGGTATTGTTAAAACTTCCGCCGATAAAAGCGAAATTACACATAGCGTAAGTTTTTGAGAGTTCTCCAAGGGTATCTAAAATTATTATAGGGTTGTCCTTAAACGAATCACCTTTTGAGCGGAAACCGTATTTTACACCCAATTTATCAATCAGCGGTGTTATTTGTTCAATCCTATTCAGGTGGCGGGGCGCAAGAAGAAGTCTGATATCATCAAACTTTTCAAACTTTTCTTTAAACGCATTCAGAATAATCTCATCTTCCCCTTTATGAGTGCTGCCTGCAATAATAACGCGGAACCCGTCCTGTCCGATATCAATTTTTTCATCAGACGGTTTCACATCAAACTTCAAATTTTTCATAACAAAAGTTCTATCAGCGGGAGCTCCGATTGATATAAGTTTATTCTTATCAATTTCACTTTGAGTAAGGATTTTAGTATATCGCGCCAAAACCATCCTGAAAAAATGAGCCAGCAATCTATATAACTTATAGGTAGAATCCGACATTCTTCCATTGATGGTATACAGATAAATATTACGAGCTTTGCAGAAATAAGAGAACGTAGGCCAAAGTTCGGTTTCTGCAATAAGAACAATGGTCGGCTTAACTTTTCTCAAAAACAAATCTACACAAAAAGGAATATCAAACGGGAAATATGTAATAAAATCCGCAACTTCGGCAAATTTTTTCTGTGCAATATCCTGACCCGTTTTTGTTCCTGTGGTCACAACGATTTTATAGTCAGGAAATTCCTCTTTCGTTTTTTTTATAAGATTTTCCAATGCAATTACTTCACCAACGGAAACGCCGTGATACATAATAACCTTATCTCCAAGATTCGGAGCCTTGAAGAATCCGAGTTTTTCTTTCCAGCCGTATAAGAATTTTCTGTTAAATACACGGAACAGATAATAAAACGGCAACGTAATGATAAACACTATTGTAGAAACAAGTCCATACAGGAATAATTCACTGAACAATGAAACTACAACAATAATCAATAAAATTAAAATAAGAATACAAGTCATCATAATAAGTGAATTATACAACGAACAAACATGACATGTTGACATAAGATACAAAAATTTATAAAATCAAATTATGGCAATAGTTTATTTAAGTTTAGGTTCAAATAAAGGTGATAGAATCGGGTTTGTACAGCAAGCTGCGAGCCTGCTTGGCGCGGATGAGGGAATCACGATAGTTCGTTCTTCGGCATTTTACGAAACCGAGCCGTGGAATATTAACACATCTACCTGGTTTGTTAACGCGGTTATTGAAATCAAGACAACATACTCTCCGCAAGAACTGCTTAAGACATGCCAAAGGATTGAAAAACAGTTGGGGCGGACACCTAAAACCACGCCTGATTATGAAGACCGCACGATTGACATTGATATTTTGTTCTACAACAAAGATATTATCAGAGAGGAAAATCTGATAATTCCACACAAATATGTTCACTTAAGAGCATTCACGCTGGTTCCGATGATGGAATTAAATTCGGAATACATCCACCCGGAACTTCACAAAAATATAATTGAAATGCACTCAGACCTGGAAAACCCGGAAATGGTATTTTTATATGGAACACGAGTCGACTTCTAGGGATTATAAAAATAAGAGCCTAAAG
Source organism: Muribaculaceae bacterium (assembly GCA_023665935.1). GTDB lineage: Bacteria > Cyanobacteriota > Vampirovibrionia > Gastranaerophilales > Gastranaerophilaceae > Zag111. The sequence continues at coordinate 2,065 of JAMPCZ010000070.1, forward strand.
ATTATGAAACAAGTTCAAAATGACAACAGTTCATGCGGCTTACCTACTAGAGTTGCAATAATAGGCGCGGGTCCAGCCGGTTGTATTTGCGCAAAGTATTTATTAGAAGCGGGAGTTGATGTTACCCTATTTGATAAAGGTAAGTTTTTGCGAACAATCCTGCCAACAGGCGGAGGCAGATGTAACCTTGCACATGCGGAGTATGATTTTCGAGAACTTGCAAAGAACTTTCCGCGGGGAGAAAAATTTTTATACTCCGTATTTTCTCGATTCAGTACCGCTGATACACTTGAATTCTTTGATTCAATCGGAATCAAAACATATACACAGGATGATAACAGAATTTTCCCGACATCTGATTCAGCAGCAGAGGTTCGTGAAAAATTGTTAAAAAGCTTATCAAAATGCAAATTTATCGAAGAAAAAGTGTTAAATATTATACCCCCTTTGCCTGCGGCACTTCCCCCTAAAATGGGGCAGATTAGCCATCTTACAGCTTACGCAAGGAATTTACGAAAGGATATGACACCTCAAGAAAATAAACTATGGCTAAGGATAAAAAAACAGCAGCTGGGAGTGAAATTTAGAAGACAGCACACTATACATGATAAATACATTGCTGATTTTGCTTGCGTAGACAAAAAAATTATTGTTGAAATTGACGGAAGTCAACATATTGATTCAGACAAGGATAAAACTAGAACAAATTACCTACAAAATATAGGTTTCCGTGTTATCAGGTTTTATAACAATGAGATTGACAATAATATAGAAGGTTGCCTTGAACATTTACAAAATATTATTAACACCCCTATTGCCCCATTTCAGGGGGAAATGCCGCAGGCAAAGGGGGTAAAATTCAAAATTATAACCGAGAATAAATCATACACTTTTGACAATGTTGTAATTGCAATTGGGGGTCACTCAAATTTCACAATGTTAAAGAACATTGGACTAAATATTATTCCGCCGACCCAAGCTCTTGTCGGACTTGTCACAAAGGAGGATTTTTCTGATATTGCAGGAGTTTCAATAAAGGATATCTTATTCACACACAAAGGAGTATCAGGACCGTATGTTTACAAAATTTCATCAATTAACGCGCGAAAAGAAATGCCTTACAATCTATCGTTTGAACTTGCCGAACTTCAAGATTTCCAAAAAGAACTGAACGCAAACCCGCATAAGGAAATAAAGAATCTTCTCGGACAGTTTATACCAAAAGCTTTAGCCGTTTGGATTTTAAACAGTTTGAATATTAACACCGAAACACCTTGTCATAAAATTGACGGAAGAACACGCGATAAAATTATTAATAAGGTAGAAAAATTTGAGGTAACGGTAACCGGAAAAGTTCGCGACGGCGAAGTTGTCACCTGCGGAGGTGTCGACCTGAGAGAGATTGACCAAAAAACAATGGAGTGTAAAAAATTAACGGGATTGTATTTTTGCGGGGAAGTATTGGACATCGACGGATTTTGCGGCGGATTTAACCTTCAAAACTGCTGGTCTACGGGATTTATTGCCGCCGAAAGTATTATTAATAATTTTATGCTATAATAAACTTGTTATTAGTTAGAGGGGCCCACCTCAGGGGCGATGTTACCCTCTCCGAGGGAGAGGGCAGGGTGAGGGTTCAATACCCAATATGTGTATTTAATTAAAAGGTTTTTTATTTACTTACCACCAAACATTCCAAAGGGCAGAAAGAAGAAAAAATGGAAAAGAACAACGAAACACTGAGTATTTTAAGACACTCAACTTCACACATCATGGCTCAAGCCGTTCAAAGCCTGTTCCCGGCTGCAAAGTTAGCAATCGGACCGGCTACAGCAGACGGTTTTTATTACGATTTTGATTTGACAGACGGTCATGCTTTCACAGAAGAAGACTTGTCAAAAATCGAAGAAAAAATGAAAGAAATTGTTAAACAAAATCTTACATTTGAAAAATACGTAATCCCTGATGTTGAAGCTCAAATCAAAGCCTTCAAAGAAGAAGGAGAAATTTACAAAGCAGAACTTTTGGAAGAACACAAAAACGATAATCCGACTTTGTACATCACAAAAGATAAAGAAGGTAATGCTTTATTTAATGACCTTTGTGCAGGACCGCATATTCCAAATACATCATATATTAAAGCTAACGCGTTTAAATTATTAAAAGTTGCAGGTGCTTACTGGCGCGGTAACGAAAACAATAAAATGCTGCAACGTATCTACGCTACAGCATATTGGAACAAAGAAGATTTACAAGCTTATTTAACATTCATTGAAGAAGCTGAAAAACGTGACCACAGAAAATTAGGAACAAAACTTGACCTATTCTCAACCCGTGAAGAATTGGGCGGAGGACTTGTATTATGGCACCCTAATCTTGCTACAGTAAGAGAACAAATCGAAAACTACTGGAGAGAAGAACACCGAAAACGCGGTTACGTGATAGTTCAAACTCCGCAAATCGCAAAATCTAAATTGTGGGAAATCTCAGGTCATATGGATCACTACAAAGAAAATATGTTCTTTGTTCAAAAAGACGAAGATTCTGATGAACAATTTGTAGTAAAACCAATGAACTGTCCGTTCCATATATTGATTTATCAAGCAAACAGATATTCATACCGCTCATTGCCGTTACGTATGGCAGAACTCGGTACTGTTTATCGTAAAGAAAAATCAGGTGCGTTATCAGGCTTAACTCGTGTTCAAGGGTTCACCCAAGATGATGCCCACATTTTCTGCACACCTGAACAACTGGTTGATGAAATCAATGCCATTATTGATTTTGTTGCAGATACAATGGCAATATTTAATATGGAATTTGAAGTTGAACTTTCAACCCGCCCTGAAAGCTTTGTCGGAGAAATAGAAAACTGGGATAGAGCAGAAGCAGGTTTGAAAGAAGCAATGGACAGACGCGGCATGAAATACGACATCAACGAAGGTGACGGCGCATTCTACGGTCCAAAAATCGACTTCAAAATCAAGGATGCTATCGGCAGAACTTGGCAATGTGCTACAATTCAGTTAGACTTCAATCTACCTGCAAGATTTGATATCAAATATCAAGATAAAGACGGTCAATTAAAAACTCCGATTATGCTTCACCGCGTAATCTTCGGATCTATGGAAAGATTCCACGGTATCTTAATTGAACACTACGCAGGCGCATTCCCGACATGGCTTGCACCAACTCAAGTAAACATTGTTCCGATTTCTAACGAAAAACACGTTGATTTTGCAGAACAAGTTTACAGAAAAATGCGCGAAGCCGGAATTCGAGTAAATCTTGATGACCGTTCAGAATCAATGAACTACAAAATCAGAGAAAGCTTACAAGATAAGAAAATTCCTTACGTTTGCGTAATCGGAGATAAAGAAATTGAAGCAAAATCAGTTGCAGTTCGTGCTCGCGGAATCGGTCAAATCGGAACATTCACGGTTGATGCATTTATCAATAAAATTGTCGACGAAGCAAAAACAAGAGCAAACGAATCATTTGCTAAGGTATAAATAAAGGCGATAAATTAAAGACAAATACCCGATTTAAGATTCTGAAATAAATTCAGAATGACAAATCGGGTATTTTTTAGTCTATATTATAATCTAACATCTACATTTGAATTTTTCACAGCATTATAAGCATTTAATACTGTATTTAAATCACGAGGAACCTCCACACCATTTGGCATTGCTGCATAAGAAACAATAGTCTTATCCGGAGCCGCTCCCTGCTGTAAACTCAAAACTTGATAATCAGGAATAACCAATTCATTTTTAGGGTTTGATTTATCACAATTGACAATCAAATGTCCACTAAAACTTTGATTACTAATCGGCGAAATATTCATAAACACACTCCTTATATTTTACTGGTACAAGTATAAAAACAATCCATTCTATAAATTGTCCAAATATCTTGACCGCTTTCAAATATTTACACTGTCCCAAAGGCTCATTTTATATTGTTAAATCAACATGCATCATTGGTGAAGTTTTTGCCGCATTATACGCATTTAAGAGAGTGTTTACATCAGACATAACACTATAAGATTTATAAGTATCAGTCTTCTCATCTTGGACTAAAACTAAAGAGTAAGAGCTCCAATCTCTTTTAATCTTTAAAATCTTATCTGTATCAAGAGAAATAGTACGTGGACGACCTTCGTCAATTCTATCTACACGTATAGTACCGCCAAAATTAGCATTTTGCATAATCGGATTAATTCTCATTTGTTACGTTATCCTTTCCTATTTATAAACTCTTTACTGCATCAACAACTGTTTTTACAGCTTCATCTGGTTTTACCGCTGTTTTTTCACCTGTTGCACGAGTAACAAACTCAACATTACCCTCTGATATAGTTTTACCAACAGTAATTCTATACGGGAAACCGATTAAGTCAGCATCTTTGAATTTAACACCCGGACGTTCATCACGATCATCAAGTACAGCTTCTACACCTGCGGAAAGCAAATCTTCATACATTTTAGTTGCAACAGACATCTGAAGTTCATCTTTTGTACTAACCGGAACTACCACTACATGATAAGGAGCAATAGCCAAAGGCCATTTGATACCCCAGTCATCGTGATGAGCTTCAACCGCAGCGGCGGCTGTTCTTGAAATACCAATACCATAACATCCCATAATATAAGGTTTTGCTTTACCGTCAGCATCAAGATAAACGGCATTCATAGGTTTTGAATACTTTGTTCCAAGCTGGAAGATATTACCAACCTCAATACCTCGAGTAACTTTTAACGGCTTGCCGCATTGAGGACAATATTCACCGGCTTCAACAAGACGTAAATCGAAGTAGTTAAGTTCATTTAACCCTAAATCAGAAAGGTTTGCACCAACCATATGCTTGTCGGTTTCATTGATTCCGACAACAAAGTTTTTCATATCTTTAACCGTGTTATCCGCAACAACAGTAACATCTTTCAAACCTTTTGGTCCGATAAATCCGGGAACAGCATTAAATCCTGAGTTTTGCATAATTTCTTCAATTTCAGCAGAAGTTGCAATGCGAATATCCATGCCTGCAACTGAATTCATCAACTTGGTTTCTTCCACTGTTTTATCTGCACGAATCAAAGCTACAACCGGCTTTTTATCGACAATATAAACAAGTGATTTCAAAATAATTGAAGACGGGATATTTAAAAATTCGCTCAATTCTTCAATTGTATGTGTTGACGGTGTATCAATAACCTTACATTCAGTGAAATATTTTCCGCCGTCAACAACAGCTTCCGGAAGATTCGATACGGCATGGTTTGAATTTGCAGCATAATCACAATCATCACAGTAAAATACGTCATTTTCACCTGCATCAGTATCAGTAATTACCATAAATTCATGGGACACGCTGCCGCCGATAGCACCTGAATCTGATTGAACCGATTTTGTTTCCAGTCCGCAGCGATTGAAAATATTTGTATAAGCCTGCCACATGTTTTTGTATTCAGCTTCTAATTCTTCTTGAGAAGTTGCAAAACTGTAAGCATCTTTCATAATAAACTCACGCCCTCTCAACAAACCGAATCTCGGACGGACTTCATCTCTGAATTTAGACTGGATTTGATAAAGATTTGTAGGGAGTTGCTTGTAAGATTTAAGAACATCACGAGCAATAGATGTAATAATTTCTTCATGGGTCGGACCAAGACACATTTCACGGTTATGACGGTCTTTTAATCTCATCAGTTCTTTTCCGTAAGCCTCCCAGCGACCTGATTCTACCCAAAGTTCTTTTGGCTGGACAAACGGCATCAACAACTCTTGAGCTCCTGCATTATCCATCTCATCTCTTACGATGTGCTCAACTTTTTTCAAAACTCTCCACATCAAAGGTAAAAAGTTATAAACCCCTGATGTTAATTTTCTGATATAACCTGCACGCGCAAGCATTTTGTGAGATACAACCTCAGCATCTGACGGAAATTCTCTCAATGTTTGCACAAATAATCTAGACATTTTCATAATTCGATACCCTCATATACTACTTAATGCCTAAATTTTATCATGAACATAGACCTAATGCAGTTTATTTAACTCTTTTTTTACAAGAGCAGCCGGAAAAGTTAAAGTTTTAAAATTAGACAAGGCATGAGAGTAGTAATCCTTAGCCGTATCAACATCACCCGAAGTTTCAAAAACCTTAGCTGCAATATAGTACAAATCACCGTTATCTTCGCATCTGTTAACGCCTTCCTGAATAACCAAACAGGCTTGCGGGGCATCATTATTTGCCAATAAAACCTTTGCCAGTATTTTATATGCCTCAGAATCTAAAGGATTAAGTTCAATTGTTTTTTGAAGGTTAAATATTGCAGAGGAAATATTACCTTCCTCATAATCAATAACCGCAAGATTGAAATATGCCCAACTGTAATCAGGAGATAATTCCAAAACTTTACGAAATTTATCTTTTGCGGAATCCAAATCACCAAGCTCTTTAAATATATTTCCGATATAAAAATGAGCGTACAAATCATCATCGTTTATATCAATTGTTTTTTGGAAATTTTCCATCGCAGAAAGATAAATTTTCTTTTTAAAATACACTAAACCGAGATTAAAATAAGTATTAGAGTCTTCCGAATCTTCTTCCAGGATTTTATTAAAACACTCGATTGCATAATCGTACTCACGCAGCTCTGTATATACCAGCCCTAAATTATAAATAGAATCAGAATTTTCAGGTTCAAGTTCAATTGCCTGAAGATAAGCTTCTTTTGCCTTATTAAACTTCTTCATCTTTTCATAGACAATACCAAGATTATAGAAAATTCCGCCATCATCACTAAAATTTTTAGACAAATAAAGAAGATGCCCCAAAGCTTCTTCATTAAACCCGCAATCCAAAAGCAAAACCGCCAACTGTCTGCGAGCTTGAAAATTTGAGGAATCTTCCTTAATTAATCTCTGTAATTCTTCTATTTTATCAAACTTTGACATATCCAAACTAAATTACCGGAACATCAATCGGATCAACCAAAATGACATTCAAAACTTCATCTTTATTGATTTGTACATGCTTACCTTTTTTAATCATATCAGCAACACTGCCGTAAACAAAATATCCTGCGGTTCCAACAACGCCGCCAAACGCTGCGATAGGAACAACAACATATTTCCAGCCGGTTTCAGTAACCCCTTCGCCCCATTTAATTGAATCTTTTGTTATACTCTTTGATTTTGCACAAGTTTGTTTCCACGCATCGTAATAACCTTTTGTCGTAGTAATTCCGCCATCATAAGTCATATCAGCTCTGCCGGTAATATTTAAAGACAGAGGAAGCTGTCTGCCGTTAGGGGTAACAACATGATCGAAATTAAGGTATAAGACTGCACCTTTAGACAATCTTTGAGGAAGAGCAATCCCCTTAACATCGCCTCGGATAATAGAACCCGCCGGCAAAATAACATCATCCTCCGCCGTCTGATCAGTTATCAGCATTGCAGAAAAAGAACCTCCCTCGGAGTCCACTGATGTATCAATCGAGTTTAACATTTTTAACTCCAATTTTGTTCCGGCAGGTATTCTTTTTGTCTTAGCATTACCGTTAAACGGAGCCGCAAAAGTAATCTGCATTGTCATAAGCATTGTTAAAATTATAGCTAAAATTTTGTTTCTCATAAAATATCCCTCATCTTTCAGTGTTATTTTATCACATGTTTGAAATTTTGTAAATCAAAAATAAACATAGAATATCCTCCCCTCCTACTACCCCACACCTTTAGAGAGGAAATACTGTTTTCCCCGGTCATTGCGAGGAGCGCAACGCGCGACGCGGCAATCCATAAATTAGTCAATACTTGAATAAGTAAAATTGATAACAAAAATCAAACTACATATATTTACTCCTGGATTGCTTCACTTCGTTCGCAATGACGGCGACTTTGCAATACTTACATCACTCTGAAGGCGCGAAGCGATCAATTTTACTTATAGACCCAGAAACAAGTTCAGGGTGACAAATATATTAACAATAAAAGAGCCTCGAATGAGGCTCGTTGGAATTAAGAATAGCTGGAAGTATGAAAAAGATTAATTATATTAA
>JAMPCZ010000071.1 GCA_023665935.1 Muribaculaceae bacterium
TTCAAATTCAATATCTTTATCTATAATATAAGCTTTTGCAAGTTCCGCACTCTGTTCTATTATGTTTTTAAAATCAAGTATGTGTAGAACTTCGGAGTTCAGTGATTTTAATTCCAGCAGGTTTGCGCCGATGATTTGAACTGATTTTTGTATACATTCAATTGCGTTTTCTGTGGAATCGTTTTTGATACCTGCTTTTTCAATGTTCTTTTTGATAATTTGGGTGTACATATCGCAGATTGATAAATGGTTTCTGATTTCGTGCGATACGTATCTTATTTGATTTTGGAGTTCTTCTTGTGAAATTTGGTTTGTCATTTTGCCTCTGTAAAATTAAAATAAAAGGGTTCGGCATTTATTGCAGAACCCTTCAAGATATATGTGTAAGATTTTATACTGTTGTCATTGCGGAAGATTTGCTGCCTTTAAACCCGTGGCTTAGTGCGTACAATACCGCATTGGTTCTGTCATTGACTTGGAGTTTTTGGAATATATTATTCACGTGAGTCTTAACAGTAGTTTCCGAGATAATAAGTTTTCCTGCAATGCTCTTGTAGTTAATACCTTCGGTTAAAAGTTCAAGAACTTCGTTTTCTCTGATAGTCAGAGTGTTTAACAAGTTTTCGCCTTCTGCTGCTTTTGATTCTTCTTTTGCTGAGGTTTGGAAGTATTCAAAGAATCTTGTTGCAAGAACTGTTGGAAGATAGATTTTTCCTGATGCAACTTCTTCAATTGCGTTGATTAATTTTACTGAAGCCATAGTTTTTAGAACGTAACCTTTTGCTCCTAATTTCATTGCTCTGTAGATTAAATCAGAATCGTCGTAACCGCTTAGCGCAATAACTTTTGTTGAAAGATTCAATTTGCCAATTGCTTGGATTGTTTGCAATCCGTCTTTTTCAGGCATATTAATATCTAATAACACGATATCAGGGTGGTATTTTTTGATAAGATTTATACCAAGATTTGCACTGGTTGTAGTGCCGACAACCTCATAACTGCTTTCAAGGTTAATCAGTTCCTTGATTCCTCTCAAGTGGTTTGCGTTATCGTCAATAAGTAATACTCTCAGCTTCTTGTTAAAATCTCTCATCTTTTATTCCCCTCTTGCGGTTTGTTATCTTCTACACTTTATATACTACTTCTTTTAGAGGGTTTTTAAATCCATGCACCGATTGATAATTTGCAAAAACAAGATTGAACCTCTTATCTAAATCTTTTGGTTTAGAAAAAGCCTCAATCATGCTCTAAATCATGCTCTGACCGCATGGACGATTTTTTAGTGTCAAATTTTTAATAATTTAATTGGTGTAGTTTTTATTGAGGAATTTTTTATATAGATGCTGTAACATTTTATTAAGTAATCATATATTTAGACTAAAGATTTCGGAAAATTTACCGATTATTTCTATGTAAGTATAAAAGAGGTAGATTTATGACTAAAGTTAATCGAACTGCGAGAACATCAAGTACTTCAAGAACCAGTAAAACAAAACGTACAAAAACATCACGTTCAGGTTCTCTGTTTTCATCACGAAAACCTAATAATACTGTATCAGCAAGTACGGTAGCTCAATCTTTAAAAGATGACATTTACGCGAAAAAATTTGGTATCCCTACGACTGGTCCAAATATCGGAAAACATGTAAGTCAGGTTAACTCTACTAATGTTCGTGAGGTTATGAATAAATATGCTGAGTTGACAGGTAACAAAGAAACCCTGTTTTCAGCTATTTTGGATGAATACGGATTGCCCGAATCAGAAAGAGAGGCTTACGTTAAACACATTTTCTATGCGAGAATGGATAGTGCTAAAAAGGAAGGCATTTATATTGATGATATAAAAAAGGATTTTGATTCTGAAATTAAGAAAAAAGGCTTAATCAGTAAAAAATATGTTAATGCACTTTACACCAAGTTGATTAAAAGAACTAAAAAAGTTAATGCAAATGAAGGTCAAGTCAAAGATAGAGCAAATGGTAAAGTTGATAAAGATTTCAAGCAGGGTAAAACCGGTGATTGCTGGCTTCTTGCCGGAATTGAAGCTTTGTCGCAATCCCCTAGAGGACTTAAAGCTTTGAATGATTCATTAAAAGTCCTGCCTGACGGTTCAGTTCGGGTTACATTGAAGGGTGTTGGCAAAGAGTATGTTATTTCAAGACAAGAAATTAATAATGCCAAAGAACTTTCAACCGGTGATGCCGATGTAAGAGCTATCGAAATTGCTATGAACAGATACTTCAAAGAAGAAGGCGGTGTTAGAAACAGGGTTGATATTAATGGTAATAAGGCTTGGGTTCTGTTCAAAGCGATTACCGGCAAAGGTGGTAAAAACTTCTTCCAAGATACTTATGGAAGGATTCCTGACCGTTGGTTTTCTGATAGTCAAATAAATAATTTTAACAAACCTAATCATATTGCTGTTGTTTCTGCTAGTGGAAAAGGTAGTGAAACTTTTGCATCTCCAAGTGGCGGCGATAGCGTAAAATTATTAAAAAGCCATGCATATACAGTGAAAGGTTCTGATTCGAAATATGTATATTTGATTAATCCGCATAACACATCTAAAGTTATTGCGATAACCCGAGAAGATTTCAAAGAATTCTTTAATAGTATTGATGAATTTGATCTATAAAGAATCTGACAATATACAAGGCGGAAGTTAATTCTGTTTCTGAATTAACTTCCGATTGCTTTGTTGGAATAATTGTGTATAAAAATTACTATTTTAACAAAATATTATCAATCAAGCGTACTCCGCCGACTTTGCACGCAATGAACACGCGGGTATTGTCATCGGCTTGAGCTGATTCTTCAAGGTCTGTTTCGTTCATAAATTCCAAATATTCCAAGTCGTGATGTTCATCTAAGAACTGAAAAGCTGTTTCTTTAAGAGCATCAATGTTTGTAATTCCTTTTTTGTAGCAGTTTTTGATGTTGTTTAAAATTTTTGAAAGTGCCAGTGCATGAACTTTGTCTTCTTCTGACAGGTACTTATTGCGCGAGCTTAGTGCAAGTCCTGATTCTTCCCTTATAATCGGGCAAGGGACAATTTCAACCGGAATGTTCAAATCTTTAACCATTTTTTTGATAATGATAAGCTGCTGTGCATCTTTTTCGCCAAAGAATGCAAAATCAGGCTGTACGATATTAAATAATTTATTAACAACTGTGCAAACCCCGTCAAAATGACCTACTCTTGATTTGCCGCAAAGCTTGTTAACAAAGAAAAACGGCGGGATAACATAGGTTAGAAAATCGTTTGTTCTCATTTGATTTTCTCCGTACATTTCGCTTGGTGACGGCGCGAATACTATACTAACTCCTGCGGATTCGCATAGTTTTTTATCGGCTTCAAGGGTTCTTGGGTATTTGTCTAAATCTTCACCGGGACAAAATTGAATAGGGTTGACAAAAACCGATACGACAACTTTGTCGCATTTTTCGACGGCTTTTTGTATCAGGCTTAAGTGTCCGTTATGCAGCGCACCCATTGTCGGAACTAAGCCTACTATCAAACCTTCCTTTTTCCATTGTTTAATTTGTTCTCTAACTTCATTTATTGTGTGTATTAACATATTTATATCCCTCTTTTTTATATTTTCGGCAAATATATTGTAGCACAAAAGAGAAGCGGCGGATAAATTTTTATCCGCCGCTTTATATGATATATGATATTTTTTTATTATTTGTTATTAGTCTGCAACATGAACCGGTTTTTCTTCTTCTTTTTTATCTTCAACCTTTTCTTCAGGTTTTTCTTCTTTTGCAGGTTCTTCAGCTTTAATCAGACCTAGTAGCATAATGATTACTTCTTTTAAGGTTTTAATTTTTTCGGCATCGCTTACTTGATTTGCCGGAGTTTCCTTAGCCGGTTCTTGTTTTGCCGGTTCTTCAGGTTTTTCTGTTTTAGCAGGCTCTTCAGTCTTAGCCGGTTCTTCTGTTTTTGCAGGTTCTTCAACCTTTTCACCTGTAATCAGTGCTAATAATTTTATGATAATTTCTTTTAATGTATCAATTACTGTTTTATTTTGATTTCCAACAGGTTGTTCGTCTGCCGGTTTTTCCGGATCTTCTGTTTCTTCAGGTTTTTCTGTTTTATCCGGATCTTCAGGGTCTTCAACCTTATCAGGATCTTCAACTTCGCCCGGTTTTGTATTATCAACTTTTCCGTCTTCGCCAACGCTTACATTGTTACTGTCGCCGATAATTATGATTGTTGTTCCGTTATGGTCGCCGACTGTTACGCTGGTACCGTTTTTGTCTTCAGCCCCTTGCGGTTCTTTGGCTTTTTGTGAGAAGTCTGCACCCATAAGCGATGCTATGCTTCCATCTCGATTAGCTTTGTCTTCAAATTTGAAAAATTCAGTGGTTCCGGTTTGTGTGTTATTTGCATTTTGTAAAACAATTTTGCTTCCTGCCGGAACTGTAATTTTTTGAATTCCTAATTCTGTCATCTTAATTTCCCCTTTCAATACTTTCCGCACAAATTACCTTGTGCTACTTTCCCGTGTTTTGTGTTTCTCGTGTGTTCTACTTTTCTCTAAGTTTGTAATATCCTTATGCTTCTATAAAGGATTTTTGAAATGAGAAATTGCTCAACTCGTTGCGTGTAAGTTTTTTATTTAGCCTAAAATCCTTCAATAGTGTGTAATTGAAGAATTTGTAATATTTCTTAATATTTTGTTTTTTATTGAATTTGAGTTTCTAATGTTTGATTTTCTTCGGGTGAAAGTTTAAAAACTTCATCGTCATTTGGGTAATTATTTGACTTAACATCTTCGTTATATTTTTTTGCGCATTCAAGAATAAGAGATTTCATATCACCGTATCGTCTTGCAAATTTTGGTTTGAAGTCGGAGAATTTGCCAAAAACATCATCACAAACAAGGATTTGCCCATCGCAGTATCTGCCGGCTCCACACGAAATCGTCGGAATTTCAAGATTTTGGGTTATGTATCGCGCGCTTTCTTCGGGTACCATTTCCAAAACGATTGCAAATGCTCCTGCTTGCTGGAGTTGTTTAGCTTGGTTCAGAAGATTCAAGGTTTTATCGACAGTCTTTCCCTGAATAATATGTCCGCCTATAACGTTTTGGGATTGGGGTGTGAATCCGATATGTCCCAGTACAGGAACACCCATTTGTACGGTTCTTTTTATTAGTTCTAATATATAATCGTTGCAACCCTCAAGTTTTACTGCATTTGCCCCGATTTTAACCATATTTCCGATATTTTTCAGTGCGGACGGGATGTCTATTGTGTAGCTCATAAACGGCATGTCGGTAATCACCATTGCTCTGTCTGCACCTCTTGCCACAGCTTTTGTAAATACCGCCATTTCTTCAATTTCAACCTTTGTAGTATCTTCATATCCGAGTGCGACCATTCCGAGACTGTCACCAATAAGAATTATATCAATTCCGGCTTCGTCTATATACTTAGCTGTAGAATAATCATATGCAGTAAGCGCGGAAATTTTTTCTTTTGTATCTTTTAATTTTTGAATAGTTCTTACCGTGACTTTTGGCATATCTAACATCCTTTATTTCTTAACCGATTGCTTTCTGAACCAGTAGTAAATTGCGCGGGCAACTCTGTTTGAGCTGTGTCTTACTAAACCTTCTTTGCTGTCTTGGATAAGTTTTTTACCAAAGATTTTTACGCCCATTTTCTTCACTTCCTGAATATCAACTTTTACAGGGTAAGAGTTTGATTTTTGGTACTTATCGGCAAGTTTCTCCGGCAGATAATCGTTTACAAGGACAGCATCAACAATTTTGTTAGAGCCGGCATGCTTAATGAGTGCCATCAAGTGATCTGAAACCTTGTAATTATCGGTTTCGCCGGGTTGGGTCATTATGTTACACACATAAATCTTTTTAGCTTTTGATTTAACAATTTCATCTGCAATTTCTTTTACCAAAAGGTTAGGAATAACACTGGTATAAAGACTTCCCGGACCTAAAATTATAAGCTCTGCATTTCTTATTGCTTCAATTACTTCCGGCAAAGCTTTGCAGTTTGCGGGCTCTGTGAACAGGCGTTTTATTTTTCCGCCGGCTTCAGGAATTGTTGATTCCCCGTGGATAATTCGACCGTCTTCCATTTCTGCAACAAGTTTCATATCGTCAAGTGTTGCAGGTAGAACTCTTCCGCGTATTGAAAGGACATTGGAGGATTCTTTTATTGCGGTAACCATGCTTCCTGTAATCGCGCATAACGCAGTCAAAAACAGGTTTCCAAAACTGTGTCCTTCCAAACCTTCACCGTTTTTGAATCTGTATTTGAAAAGTTTATTAACTAAATCTTCATCATCCGCAAGCGCAGTGATACAGTGTCTTATATCACCGGGTGGAAGAATTCCCATTGATTCTCTCAAACGACCTGAACTTCCGCCGTCATCTCCGACAGTTACGACTGCAGTCAGATTATTTGTTATATTTTTAACTCCGCTCAGCAGCATAGATAAACCTGTTCCGCCTCCGACAGCAACGATTCTCGGACCGCGGTTAAGTTTTCTTCTTCTGTATAAATGCTCTAGTAAGACGTCGTTGTTTCGGTCATCTTCCATATCCAAAATAGAGAGATTAGTTTTTTGCCAGCCTTTGAAGAATATTGCTGCCCCAATCATTACTATGCCAAAAGCAAGCCATTCTGTAGAAATCTTTGTTGCAACCTTACTGATAAACTGCATGGTGTTGTAAATCGGCTGCAAGTCAAAAAGTATTAATATTCCGACAGTCATAAGCACGGCTCCTGCAAATATCATTGCGAACCATCTTTTGACCTGTAATCCCGGGATTAGCCATCCCGCTTGTTTTGGCATTTTTATTTTCTTAATCATACGTATCCTTTTAATGTGAAGTTTAACTTACCCAGCCTGACTTTTGTGCGTTTTTGTAATTATAAGGCAGCGGGGTTGTGATTTCTCTTGCTTGGATTATCAATTCTTTTGCGTTAGGCAGTTTATTTGAGAAGTGGATTGAATCCGCATTTACAACAGTTTTTCCGCCGGCATTGTTTGTAACTTGAGAATTATTCAATAAATCCTTAAGTCTTTGGATAGAAATCTGAGTGTTTTCCAAATCTTTCGCGCTGTAATCTATGTTGCCGTTTTCGTCATAAATTTTTTCAAGATGAACTTCGCGTGCAATTTGGATATTTTCGTCTTCACCGACTTTTTCAAGGTTTTCCCCTGTTGCTCCGTAGTAGATAAGCCATTTTGAGCATTTTTTAATACCTTTGGCAATAGTTCTTGAGAACTCATAATCTTCGGCAGCTTGACGATACATTGCACCGTGCGGTCTGACGTGTTCGATTTCCATATTGTAAGCTTTTGCAAATGTCATTAATGCTCCGACTTGATACATTACAAGAGCTTCCAGCTCATCTGTAGAAAGCTCCATCGGTCTGTAGCCGAAACCTTGAATATCATCAAACCCGATGTGCGCACCGACGACAATATTTTGTTCTTTTGCGCTTAACAGAGCTTCTTTGATTGTCAGAGGATCGCCGGCATGGAATCCGCATGCGATATTCACTGAACTTACATAATCCAGCAATCTTGATTCGGAACTGTTTTTATAAATACCGTAACTTTGTGCTAAGTCGCAGTTAAAATCTATACTTTTTATTGATTTTCTTTCTAATGTTTGTTGCATAATTTCCCTATCTTATAAATTACATCTATCCAATTATACAACATAAAGATAATATTACCAATTCTTTATATTATTTTAATGTAAAAAGCTATCCTTTTGCGGGTGTAATCTTTGCAATAATTTGTAAAATATGTTTGTGATCAATGTTATAGGAGAGAAGTTTTATGAAATATCTTGTAGAGCCGATTAGGGATAAGCAAAAAATTAAAGCGGTCGAAGATTATTTGGAACACAAAAATATAAGGGATAAGGTAATATTTTTGCTTGGGATAAATTCAGGGCTCAGAGTATCTGATATCTTGGCGTTAAATGTTGGAGATGTCAGAGGTAAAACTCATATTGAGCTATATGAAAAAAAGACCGGAAAAATTAAGAAGTTTCCAATCAATAGGAAGCTGGAAGTTCTTTTGGCAAGGTTTATTCGCAATAAATTTGATCATGAACCGCTGTTCAAATCACGTAAAAAACAAAGGCTTGACCGCTCTCAAGTTTACAGAATGCTGAACGATGCGTGCTCTGCAACAGGAATTGAGGTGAACGTCGGTACGCATACTATGCGAAAAACTTTTGGGTATCATCATTATAAGCAGTTCAAGGATATTGCAATGCTGCAAATGATTTTTAATCATTCTTCTCCTGGCATTACCTTGCGTTATATCGGGATTAATCAGGATGAGATTGATGAATCTTACAAGGAATTTGAATTGTAAATCTCAAACCTTATTTTACAACTTTATTAAGTCCGTGCGGTTTATCCACATTTTTTCGTAGTTTCAGTGCGGTTTCCAACGCCAAAAGCTGTATAATTACCGCGATAGCAAATGTTTTTATTACAGGCTTTTCACATTCAACGTTAATATTGTAAGTCGATTTAACCTGGTTTGTTCTGTTTCCGATAAGACATATCGGCGGGTTATAGCTTTCTTTTATTGTGTTCAGATTCTTTATTGTTGAGTATGTGAAATTATCGTTTAAAATATAAATCAAGACAGAGTTTTTGTTGTTTAAAATTGCCACATGTCCGTGCATAAATTCACCGAGAATGGATGAGTTGGTATGAAGATATGAGGTTTCTTTGATTTTTAAAGATGCCTCTTTCGCCAGTGCGTAAGATTGTCCGTCTGCCGTGATTATGATGTGTTTGTATTTAGAGATGAATCTTGCCAGCTGTTTTATTTTTGGGTGAAGTTCGTATGTTTTTTCAATGATTGAAGGAAGATTTTTTAGTTCCAAAACATAATCATAAATGTCTATATCTTTATCTTGAGCAAATTTCAGTGCTAAAAGTGTTGAACAAAGAAGCTGGGAAGTAAATGATTTTGTCGCCGCAATACTTTTTTCTTCCCCGGCGTGGCATGCCAATTTATATTCTGAAGCATTCCAAATTGTAGAATTTTCCTTGTTTGTTATGCAGAGAGTTTTAACCCCGAATTCTTTGGCTTTGTCCAAAGCTCTGTTTGTATCTGTGGTTTCGCCTGATTGGGTAATGAATATATACAAAATTCCTTCTTGGTGCGCAATGGTTTCATTTAGCAAAAATTCGCTTGAATAAACTGCTCGGGCTTCGATTTTGGATATTGAGCCGAAAAGTTCTGCTGCGTATCTTGCGCAATGGTATGAAGAACCGCTTGCGACAATGATAATTCTGTTGATATCAGCAGGAGTTTTTATATTGATTTTTCCATCTTTATCCAGGTATGAATCAAGAATTTTTTGTGCGATTTTTGATTGTTCAAAAATTTCACATTCCATACAGCTTTTTTTTCTTTTCATAAAAATATCAAATAGCATAATATCAAGCCCTCGCCAAAATTCTTTCTCTTTCGGGTTTTTTAAGCTAAAAACTACCCCCTGTTAAAAAGAGGGTAGTCTTTAAATCTATACTAACCAAGTATTCCGCGTAATAGTTCGTTGACGGTTTTAGGATTAGCTCTGCCTTTCGTTTCTTTCATAATTTGACCGACAAAGAAACCTAGGAGGTTTGTTTTACCGTTTTTGTAAGCTTCAACTTCTGCAGGGTGTGCATCAACAACTTTTTGTACAAGTTCCTTAATTGCACCTTCGTCAGAGATTTGGCTCAGACCTTTTTTCTCAACGATAGCAGAAGCTTTGGTACCGTCTTTCAACATTTCAATGATAATTTGTTTACCGATATTATTTGAAATTGTACCTTTTTCAATTAGTGAAATTAATTCTGCAAGGTTTTCAGGTGTAAGCTTTGTATCGGTAATTTCGATATGGTCTTCTTTTAAGTAAGCTGCGATTTCACCCATAATGAAATTGATTGCGGTTTTTGGGTTTGCTCCGAGTTCCAAAACTTTGTCAAAGAACAGAGCCAATCCCATTTGTTCGACAACAACGCTTGCATCATATTCGCTCAAGCCTAATTCTTGGTATCTTGCGCGTTTTTGAGAACGTAATTCAGGCATTGTATCTTTAATTCTTTGCACCCATTCTCTTGAAATTTTTA
>JAMPCZ010000072.1 GCA_023665935.1 Muribaculaceae bacterium
ATAAGGGAATAAGGGAATAAGGGAATAAGGGAATAAGGGAATAAGGGAATAAGGGGGGAAGTTAATAGGTTAATAAGAGGAAAGAGGTAGAGGGTAAAGGTAAAGGGAAGGAAAGTATATTTTTCTCGTCAGGTGAGGGGCAGGGTGAGGGTATGTTAGGGTTTTTATGTGGATGGTATTACTATTTATAAATTAAAATTATCTGAGGAATTACTATTTTGGTAACAGTCAAAATACGTAGAATAAGTGTATTTTTGACACATTTTCGCAAATTTAGTAATAGTAAGGGTTTGCAACGCTTTACAAAACTTCACAAGAGGGGTTGACAAAATTTACATTATGGTTTATAGTGAAAATGTTAGATGAAGTGTTAAATGAACACTTAATAACGAAAGGAGAATAGAGATGTTAACAATAAGTCCTGTTAAACTTGCAAATTATTCAAAAAAATATATATCATTTGGTGAAAATGCACATAGTACTTCAAAAATCGGTTTGAGATCTTTGGATAAAAGTCCGAACGCAAGAATCAATTTTGAAAAAGACTTGCACGATACTAGAAATGCTGATATGGTTCAATCAAACCCTATCAAGGCATTTGGTTACAATCTAGTGAAGGCTTATAATATACTTTGCACCCCTACCCGTCGTGGTGCAGCTCACCAAGCTGAATCAAAATATGTTCATATCCCGTATATGGCATAGTTAAAAGAATGAAAGACTTAACTCTTTTCATTTACCCTAAAAACTAAAGCAATTTTTACCCCAATTGCAGAGGTTAATATTTAAAATCATAAATCCCTTCTTTTTATAAGAAGGGATGATTTTTTATATATTGCAGGAGGTTTGAGTGTTCTCTTTTTCCGCTGTCTAACAGAAAACTTGAAATTTTAACGGGTTTGTAATATCATTGATATAAGTCGTAATGCTTGCGTTACTTTTCGGAATTGTTATTATGAAAAATAAAATTATTACAAGTATTATAGTCGCAGGACTTTTAGTCGGTGAAGGATTAGTTTTTTCACCTGTTTTTGGTGCGGAGAAATTGTCGCGAAAACAGAAAAAAGAAATTGCTTTAATGGAGATTGCATCCGTCGGTTTTGATGAGGGGCAGTATGAGGTTGCGATTGAATATTACTCTAAAGCAATTGCCGTTAACCCTGAAAATGCGGAATCTTATGCAAAACGCGGCAATGCGGAGTTTTTGATTGGTAATTATAAAGCCGCGGTGCTCGATTATACTAAGGCTTTGGAGCTGGATCCGAGCCGCGAAAATATGTATTACAACCGTGGAATTGCCAGGGCAAATCTCAAGGAGTATGAAAAAGTCGTTGAAGATTACACAAAAGAACTCGAAATAAATCCTGCTAATGCTAATGCTTATCTTAATCGCGGGACTGTGCGGGTAATGCTGGATAGATTTGCGGATGCTATCGAAGATTTTAATAAGGTCATTGAACTGGAGCCGAATAATGTTTTGGCGTATTATAACCGCGGGGTTGCGAAACGTAATATGAGCGATTATTCCGGTGCTATTGATGATTATACAAAGGTTCTTGAATTTGATAATAAAAATATTGAAGCTTATAATAATCGCGGGGCAGCGAAATTTTATTCAAAAGATTATAAGGGTGCGGTTTCGGATTATACGAAAGTTATAGATATAGATAAGAATTTTAAACAAGCTTATTATAACCGTGGAATTTCAAATTTAGGACTGCAAAAATACGAAGATGCTGTGGAAGACTTTACCCGCGAGCTTGAAAATAATCAAAAAAATGATTCGGCTTATTATGAACGTGCAATTGCGGAAACCCGTTTGGAACACTACACTTCCGCCATTGAAGATTATGAAAAGGCGATTGAGTTAAATCCTGAAAATGCGGATTATTATGCGGATAAAGGAGCATTGCTGAGCAAATTGGAAAAAGATTTGAAACAGGCTCAGAAAGATTTGGATACAGCAATAAAGATTGATTCGGGTGATGCGGAGAAGTATTTGACAAGGGCTATAATTTTTTGCAAGCAGGAAGAATATCTTTTGGCTATTGATGATTTGAATATTGCACTAGGGATTGCTCCGGAACACAAGCAGGCTCAAGAGTTACGCTCATATGCAATAAAATCGCTTAATGCTTCTGCAAAAAGCGAAAATTAATATCAACTATCGGCATTATTTAATATTTTAAACTTAGTGCTATAATAAACCCGAAAAGGAGAGTTTATTATGGAAATAAAAATTGTAGACAAGGTAAGAGATATTCCTTGTGATGTTCTTGTAATCGGGAAATTTGAAAATAAACAAACTTCAATTTCGTTGATTGACCGTTTTGCACCTGAAACATTCACGGGAAAAAATGGACAAATTTTTACAATACACACTCAAAAGGAATATCCTTCAACCAATATTTTAGCTTTAGGTTTGGGATTGGAAGAAGAAGTAGATTCAAATTCTGTAAGACGAGCTGTGACAAAAGCGGTAAGAAAATGTGTTGAATTAAAAGCGAAAACAATTGCATTTGATGTGGATGTGCCGTTTGAGGTGGTAGAAGCGGTTGTTTTAGGTGTTTCGATTGCAAATTACCATTTTGATAAATATAAATCAAAGAAAGAACACAGAGTTTCTGAAATTTATCTTTCAAACTCTCTTGGCGGTGATGCTGAACGAGCTAAAATTATCGCAGATTCTATGAAGTTGACAAGAAATCTTGCAAATGAGCCGGCTTCTTTTGCAACCCCGTCAAAGCTTGCAGAAATTGCGCAAGGTATAGATGGTTTGAACACAGTAATATATGATGAATCAAAAATCAGAGAGCTCGGCATGGGAGCATATCTTGCTGTCGCTCAAGGAAGTGTACAGCCTCCAAAATTTATCCATATGAAATACACTTTGGATAATCCGAAAAAACGTATTGCAATTATCGGAAAAGGATTGTGTTTTGATAGCGGCGGTCTTGATATAAAGTCTGCGTCATCAATGCTTAATATGAAAGATGATATGTCCGGAGCAGCCTGCGTTTTGGGCGTAATGAAAGCGGTAGCAAAGCTAAGACCAGATGTAGAAGTGCATGGGATAATTGCAGCCTGTGAAAACATGCCGTCAGGAAATTCTTACAAGCCGGGCGATATTGTTACCGCGAAGAACGGTAAAACAATTGAAGTGGATAACACTGATGCGGAAGGCAGATTGACACTTGCAGACGCTTTGTGTTACGCTTGCGAACTGGAAGTTGATGAAGTCATAGATATTGCAACTTTAACAGGTGCTTGTATGGTTGCTCTTGGTTCTGCTGCGTCAGGAATTATGGGTAATAATGAGGAGTTTGTTAACCGTATTATTGAAATCGGGAAAAAGTCAGGCGAAAAATATTGGGCTTTGCCGATGTGGCAGGAATATCGTGACAATATGAACAGTGATGTTGCCGATATGAAAAACACCGGAACAAGATACGGCGGTGCATCCGCAGCAGGCATGTTCCTGAAAGAATTTGTAACAGACAATGTTAAATGGGCACACCTTGATATCGCGGGAACAGCATTCCCGGACAAACCGCAGGACGGATTTTCTAAAGGTGCTTCAGGTGTTGGAGTGCGAACTCTTTTGAATTATATTTTTGAATAATATGTAAAAGGGGCGGAGCCGCAGGCTCCGCCCCTTTTTTGAGAACGCCGGCAAGGTGAAACCTTGCCGGCGTTCTCATCTGTTTAGAGGTGTAAATTTTACAAAAAGATTTTAAAATAAAAGTATGAGTAATATTTTTAATGATATCAAATATTTTTTCTTGTCATTAAGAGAAAAGCATCTTTTAAACAGTTTGAAAAACACTACCAAGCGCAGTTTTTCCAACAAAACCGGGAAAAAAGTTTTTGCAAACGGCGCGGATTTGAGTCTGCAAACCGAAACCTTAAAATTAATTGAACAGACGAAAGACGGTGTGACTGCAATTGTTAACCGTACAAATTGTGATCCTGATTTGCTGTTGAGTTATATTAAAGCTGCCAGGACGCCTGTTTATAGGTTGAATAACGCTGATAAGTATCTGAAATTTATTGATGAAGAGGAAGGTTTTGTTTGCGAAAAAGAAGGTTTTGATGCTTTGTTCTTATCTTTTGTTACCGAGAGAAAATTTAGTTTTAAAACACCGCCGATGTTTCTGTTAAGAGATGGTGAAATCGAAAAATTATACATGCTTCATCATTTTTATCGTTGGTATGCAATGAAGACAGGGCTGCCGGGGTTTGAATATGAAACGCAGAAAAAATTTAAGTTTTCATTTCGTAACAGGCGCAATAACGGAGTTGATTCGCTGTCAATGGCGGATATTCTTGCAGTGAATGAAGCAGTTGCGCGTGACCAGGAGGCAACAGATTTTGTTCTTGCTTATTCAAAACAGATTGAAGGTTCTAAAAAAGTTTTGGATAAAATAAAGAACGAAGGTAGCGCAAATATCTAAAGTGTAATTTATTTTATATTTTTCACTGCCCATTTGAAATATTCACTATCGGTTTTTGCCAAATGCGCGCAAGCCATACCGTTTCTGTTACTTGTAGATTCAAGATTACAATATTGAGTAATATTTGAGTATTGTGTCCCGGTGCTCCCTACGGTTTTAAGTTCCCCGTCCATAAATTGAAATGCAAATAAGTCATAACCAAGTTTATTTGGTGGCGTTTTGACCCCGTTTATGTCTGAATATACTAAGATTCTCTGATTATTCGGGTTTTCAAATAACAACAATGTTCCGTCAGGAAGGGCGATTTGACCATCGTCAAAGTCGGTATTACTCATTTGTTTGTTACTTAAGGTTTTATATTGTGGTATTTGCCCGGCGTTTGCTTGGGAAATATTAAAACAAATATTCTTTAAACTGCCGCTATACCCGCAATCTGTGGCTCCGTTCAAATACGTTATGAATGTTTTATAAAAGGTTCTTAACGGATAATCACTTGGATTTATGGACAAGTCGTCTGCTTCGATTTGTTTAAATGTCTGTTGTATTATTGAATACGTTTTTAAAAATTGTGTACGCAGTCGTTTTGCTTTGTAGGCGTGCATTAGAGGCGGTAAGGTTAATGCCGCTACGACACCTATTATTCCAAGTGTAATCAGTATTTCTGCCAAAGTGAATGCTTTAAAATTTTTCATTACGGTTCCTTTTATTATGGTTACACTATTATAATAGTATAGAATATACATTGTCAATAGTATAATATTTTTCTATGTCTGAGTATGTTCAAGTTTTGAAACAAATCGGGTTAAATTTTCGTCTAGAACGAACTAAGCAGGGTTTGTCGCAGGAAACATTTGCGGAACGAGCTAACGTTCATACGAATTATATCGGTAAGGTTGAACGCGGAGAACAAAATCTGACAATAAAATCTATTGTGGCTTTGGCAAATTCTTTAAATATTCCGATTCAGAATATTTTAAATATTACATAATTAGAATGGCGGATTTGATTTTATCAAATCCGCCATTCTTTATTTTTTAAGTTAATTCAGTTTAGCTGAAATATCTTTTCAAAAGACCGTCAAAACCTTTGCCGTGACGAGCTTCATCTTTTGCCATTTCGTGAACTGTGTCATGAATTGCATCATATCCGAGTTCTTTTGCTCTTTTTGCGATTGCAAGTTTACCTTCGCAGGCACCGTGTTCAGCGTCAGCTCTTAATTCAAGGTTTTTCTTGGTTGAATCTGTAACAACTTCACCCAGTAATTCTGCGAATTTTGCAGCGTGTTCAGCTTCTTCAAAAGCGTATCTTTTGTAAGCTTCTGCAACTTCAGGATAACCTTCTCTTTCGGCAACTCTTGCCATTGCAAGATACATGCCGACTTCAGTACATTCGCCGTTGAAGTTAGCTCTCAAGCCTTCCATAATTTCAGCATCTTCAACTTTGCCATCACCTACTTTATGCTCGCAAGCATAAACTTTATTACTTCCGTCAACAGCATTAAATGTTGTTGCTCCGCATAGAGGACATCTTTCAGGTGCTTTATCTGCTTCTGTAGACCAACCGCATACTGTACATACAAATTTCATAATAATTCCCACCTTTCTTCTCATTTTTTACATGTCTGATTATAACAAATTAAAAATTTTTGTAAAGTGGAAATAGTTTTCAGTTTTCTATATATGTTTTTCTATATTGGAAACGATTGTTGATTTTGGCATCATTCCGGTAAGACGTTCAACTGCTTCGCCGCCTTTAAATATCAATAATGAAGGCAAACCGCTTATTGAATATGCTTTGGCGGTTTCAATATCGCTTTCGGTGTTAACTTTTGCAAATTTTACTTTTCCGTCATATTCTTGCGCAATTTCATCCAATAAGGGTGCAAGTTTTCTGCACGGTCCGCACCAAGTTGCCCAAAAGTCTACCACAACAGGGATTTCGGAATTTATAACTTCTTGTTCAAAATCAGCATTTGTGAGTTCAATAACTTTTCCCATTCGGATTCTCCTTCAAATAACTGTTCATATATTATCATAGAAAAATTTTTTGTGCTATTATCTATATAAAGACTAATTAGGATAAAAAAATGGCTAGAAAAAAAGTAATAGAAATCGTTTTGGACACTGAAACCACGGGATTGGATTATACCAGGGAGAAAATGGTTGAGTTTGCGGCTGTAAGGCTTGAAAACGGCAAGATAAAAGATGAATTTCAGACGTTAATAAATCCTCAGCAGCATATCAGAAAATCAAGTATGGCGATTCATGGTATTACTCAGGAGATGGTTGAGGATGCGCCGACTGAAGAAGAAATTGTGCCGAAGATTTTGGAGTTTTTGGGTGAATATCCGATAGTTGCTCACAATGCTATATTTGATTATTCGTTTTTAAACGAAGCTTCAAAACGAGTCACCGGTCAGGAATTGGTTAATGAACGTATTGATACCCAGCAGATGTTTAAAGAAGTTTATCCTGAATTGGATGCTCATGGTTTGGGTGCATTGACGGAAAAATTCAAGGTTGAAATTACTGACAGGCATAGGGCTATGGGTGA
This sequence comes from Muribaculaceae bacterium, assembly GCA_023665935.1. Taxonomy (GTDB): domain Bacteria; phylum Cyanobacteriota; class Vampirovibrionia; order Gastranaerophilales; family Gastranaerophilaceae; genus Zag111. The sequence continues at coordinate 7,008 of JAMPCZ010000072.1, forward strand.
TACGATGGGGCTTGCGTTAGCTTATCCTAAACTGAAAAAATTGTATGTTCAAAAGTATGACTGGGAAAATAAACAGCTTGCAAATGTCGATTATTTGTTTGAAAGATATTTAAGATTACAGAACACTGTTACGACCCTTCAATCCGAAATGCAGGATTTGAAATCTGTTTTCAAGTTATATTTTGAAGAGGGCGGTGCACCGATAACATCACAAGAAGGAGATATGCTTGTGTATAATTCAAAACAGTCCTTTGGGTATGATTTTAATGTGATAAAACCTGTTTTAGAAGAGGTCGGAGCGTTGGAAAAAGCCGTGAAGTTAAATACAGGATTTATAGACAGATTGGTTAACGGTAGAAGTTTGGATGATGAGAAAAAAGAGATTATCAAAAATGCCAGACAAGAATTAACGGAAACGAGAAATATTCAAGTTATTAAAAATAATAAGTAGTAAGGAGAAACATTTATGTTTAAAAAGTTAGGGGCGTTTTTTAAGGAGCCTCCGATTGCAGAACCTATACAGGATTCTGAAAAGGTTGATTCAATGTATAAACATTGGCGTTTGAGAATGTTTTACTCATGCTTCATTGGTTATACTATTTTTTATTTGTGTAAGAAAAATATCGCAGTTGCGCTGCCGGGAATTATGGACGAATTTCATTATTCTGCAACTGAACTTGGTTTGTTAGGCAGCTCGCTTTATTTAACTTACGGTATCGGTAAATTTGTAAATGGTGTATTGGCTGACGGTTCTGATGTTAGAAAATTCTTCCCAACTGCACTTTTGATGACTGCACTGGCAAATATTGCGTTTGCGTTTGCACCGACTGCGGTTGGATTTTTGGGATTAAGTCCTAAGATGTTTGCGCTTGTGCTTTTATGGACATTGGCGTTTCTTTGGGGTGTCAGCGGTTGGTTCCAATCTGCAGGTTTCCCGGCTGTTGCAAAAAGTTTGACTTATTGGTACTCAAATTCTGAACGCGGTACAAAATGGGCGGCTTGGTCTTGTTCTCACCAAACCGGTACATTCTTAAGCTTCATTATTGCAGGGTTTATTGCTGCTCACTTCGGATGGCGTGCAGCATTCTTGGTTCCGGGTATTTTAGCTGCTGTAACCGCTCTTTGGTTATTTGAAAGATTACGTGACAGGCCGCAGTCTTTGGGGCTTCCTGATGTAGAAGTTTACAGAAATGAACCAGTAAAAGAACAATCTACCGAAGATAAAAAAGAAGAAGACGATATGTCTTATGTTCAAATCTTCAAAAAGTATGTGTTATGTAATAAAACTATTTGGTTATTGGCAATTGCGTATGTATTTGTTTATATTATCAGATTCGGCGCAGAAGACTGGATGATTATGTACCTGAAAAACGCAAAGAGTATCGGGCTTGAAAAAGCTACAGGCATGATTGCTTCATTACCTCTTGTTGGTATTGTTGGTACAATGTGTGCCGGTGTGATTTCAGATAAATTATTTAAAGGTAAAAGAGCTCCTGTTAATTTAATTTATTTGGTCGGTGTAATTTGCGCAATTATTGCTTTGAAATTTAACACTATTGTTAATTTGAACTACGTAATCATTGGTTTGCTGGGGGCATTCACATATGGTCCTCAAATGATGATTGGCGGACTTTGTGCGGTTGAATCAAGTTCTAAGAAAGTTGCATCAGCAGCTTCAGGATTTACCGGAACTTTCGGTTACATTGGTGCATTCTTGTCAGCAACAGGTACAGGCTTCCTGGTTGATAAATTAGGTAAGAATGGCGTCCAAAATTGGGATGGTGCAATTTATTTCTGGTTAGCTTCAGGTATAATTTGTTTAATCATCTGTTCAATTTTGGCAATTGATGAATACAAAAAGAAAGCATAATAATTCTAAAAAATTAGTAAAGTGTCGGATTTCGGTTCGGCACTTTTTTTAATTCTGCATGTTATAATTATTTTGGAGGTGCTTATGAAATCTGCACAAATAGAAAATGATGTTCTTGTAGTAAATCAGAGAGATGATGAAATTTTAGCCGATAGAAAAGGTGCGATAGTAAAAGTTTTGGGATGCGGTTTGTGCGGATCCGATATTGTGAAACTCAAGCACCATCTTGTAAAAGACGGAACGGTTTTGGGGCATGAAATTGTTGCTCAGATTGTAGACATAAATTCAAATACTAAATTTAGCGCAGGTGATATAATTGTTACTTCGCACCATATTCCGTGCGGAAAATGTGAATACTGCAAGAACGGGAATGTATCTATGTGCAGGCATTTTAAAGAAACAAATATTCGACCGGGTGGGTTTAGTGAGCTGGTTTATGTATCAGAAGAGCATTTGCAGAATGTTGCGTATTTGAAACCTGAAAATTTGTCTAATGAGGAGGCTTCTTTTTATGAGCCTTTAGCCTGCTGTATTCGTGCGGTTAAACGTGCAAGTCTAAGACAAAATTCAACTGTTTTGGTCGTTGGTTTAGGTTCAATCGGAATCCTTATGGCGCAAGCTTTAAGGGCTTTTGGGATGAATGTTATTGGGTGTGATTTGATAGCTTCAAGGGTGCAGCTATTAAAAAATCTTGGTATTGAAGCTTTTGTTCTGCCTGAAATGTGTGATAGTATTAAGGCGGACGGGGTGTTTATGACTTCGGGTTCGGACAGAGCCATAGATACTGCGCTAAAGTTTGTCCGTGATGGGGGGAAAATCTTGGTGTTTTCCAGCACTCCGCAGAATTTTGGGTATGCGAATAACGAAATTTATTATCGAGAATTGACTGTTCTTGGCAGTTATTCGCCGTCGCCTGTAGATTTGAGAGATTCTCTCGAGTTATTGGCGGATAAGTCTGTCAGGGTTGCGGGTTTATCGACAGTTTATCCGTTGGATGATGTGCAGGCTGCAATTGATGACACAATAGCAAACAAAATTCTGAAAGCGTATATTA
>JAMPCZ010000073.1 GCA_023665935.1 Muribaculaceae bacterium
GAATAATAATGTCTATTTTTTATAGTTCTAAATATCAGTTAAGTTCTTTTAACAGCAGAACAGGTTTCGGAATATAATCCAACGGTTCTTCAGGTGATATTTCAGTACTTTCCGAGTTTATAATATCTTCTGCCGCTTTTTTATTTTCGCCCAAAACTTGGTAAACTTGCGCTCGTTCAAGATATAATCTGTCTTTTAATAAATAAACACTGTCACTGTCCGCTTTTTCCAGCAGCTCAGAATAAAGTTCAAGTGATTCTTTGTATTTTTTTATATTGTACAAAAATTGTGCTTTATCCCAAAGAAAAGAGTCTTTGATATAATCGTTTTCAGCTTTTTTTATTTCTGTATCAAAATCTTTTATTGCGCCTTCGTAGTCTTCCAGGTAATATTTTATGTAAATTTTGTTATCAAAATTCATAGTTTTGAATATATCGGATTCCAGTTGATACGCCTTATCAAAATCAGATATTGCGTTTTCGTAATCTCCAAGCTGGAATCTTGCGTACCCTCTTAATGAATACCAGTCTGAAAATATTGGGAACACTGCTGCGCCGATGGTTGCTATATTGATGCTCTTTTTGTATTCGGTGTTAAGTATTGCCCGGTAGGTTCGGTTTATAGGAGCGATAAGTCCTATTGCGGCTATGATTATTCCAAGCAGGATTCCGACCTTGATTAATTCTTGTTTTAGTATATTGTAATATTTTTGGTCAAATCCTTTGTCCCCGGCAAATTTAACACGTTCAAAATTTCCAAATGTTTTATTGATTCGTGATTCAAAAATATTTGTACTAATACGTGTAACAAGGATATATATTAGAATTAGTAATGCTAAGCTCGTTATGCTTGCTAACTCAAAACTTACAGGTGCCAATTTGTAATAGCTTGGAAAAATTACAACATACATTGAAGTAATATACAGCAAGAATATCAGTATTGCAGAATATTTCTTGTGCTTGTGGATGAACTTCCAAATTTTATCAAGATCCGCAGCTTCAAGCCTTTTTTGAAACTTGTAGCCTAAGTCGGTGTTATTTATCGATTTTACGACAGTTTCCCCCTCATCTGTGTATTGATAAAAATTCATTGGTGATTTTAAATATAATAGTTTCAGTATATTGATTTTAGGCATTAATTGGACTTTCTTTGGATGTTGGTATTAACACAAATTTTTAAATAATAAAGCTTTTTATTAAATGCAAGCGGCGATTTTGTTTTTTATCTCTTCTTCGCTCAAACCTTTGTAATTTATATGAGAGGATGTAATCGGCTGCTTGTAGTCATATTTATTTATAGAGCGCGAATCAACTATTACTGATGGCGGAAGTATTGACCATTTGTATAGTGCGGTTGACATTCTTCTGTAGAATTTGTCAAGCCATTCGGTTTTTTGCTCTTTGGATATATTGTTTTTCTTTTCATACAAGAATTCAGAATTTAACATATCATAATAGTGTTCTTTTTTGTTTTCAATGCGCCAAATGATTTCATCCAAAAACTCGTATGGCATAAGTGCATCTTCAGCAATTAGCGGCTTTCCTGTTTTAGGATCAATTGCAAGTTCAGCCCCCGGTTTTTTTAGAATGATAGCTTCGGGAATAGCGTTTTTAATTTTACGATTTCGATTAAGCCATCTAGCTAATGCGAATAATTTTGTTTTTGGAACATCTGCAATCGGAGCAAATCCGCCGGACATATCTCCGTTTATTGTTGCATAACCCATATACAATTCTGACTTGTCTGATGTTGCAATAGGCAGGCAACTACCAAATTCATTACTGATTCCCCATAAAAACATTGCACGCGAACGGGCTTGGATGTTGTCGGATGTAAATGATTGTTTATATCTGCAATCCCATTTTGATTCAACGGTTTTAAATAATTCGCTAAGACACGCTGTCGTGGTATCTACCATTGGTTTTATTGAGGCTTCCGTAAAATTAATATTAAGATTTTGAGCAAGAAGAGCCGCATCTGATTTACTTTCATTGCTTGTCAATTTTGACGGCATACTTACTCCGAAAACATTTTCCGCTCCGATTGCATCGGCTAACAGTACCGCGCAAACGGTAGAATCAAGTCCGCCTGAAAGACCTAATACTGCACGCTTAAATCCTGTCTTCTTAAAGTAGTCGCGTATCCCTTGAAGTATTGTTTTGTAAGTTCTTTCAAGATCGGGTTCGTATTCCAGTGTGTATATTTTTGCTTCCGTCAAGGTCTGTTCTAACCCTTTTGTCAGCGGATAAATTTTTCCTAAACCTTTGTGCGGATTCACAATCAAGAATTGTTCGGTAAAAGATTTTGCTCTGGCAAGTAGTTTTCCGTTTTTGTCAAAAACTCTGCTTGACCCGTCAAAGGAACTGTTATCGATTGCTCCAACCTGATTTACGTAAACAATCGGGGTTGAATATCTTTCGGCAATAAAAGAAAGCATATTATGTTTTAACTGTTCTTTCTTTGCTCTTGTTGGCGAAGCAGAGCAGTTTATAAACACATCCGGTGATTCTTGTGAAAGTTCTGCTATCGGATCCAGTGAATACAATGTTGTATCGTTGAAAAATTCTTTGTTGTTCCAGCAGTCTTCGCAAATTGATATTCCGTATTTTTTACCGTTTATTAAGCAGTTTTTCGGATGACTGACAATACTATCCGAGTCAAATTTACCTAAGGTTGTTCCGGGTTGTGCTCCGACTGCCGGTGAAGGTTCAATATATCTGTAATCGTTGAATTCCGAATATGTCGGAAGTAGTGATTTTCGAACTATGGATTGAATTTTGCCATCAGATAACACTGCGATAGAATTATAATATTTTTTTCCTGTTAAGTTGTCGTAATTTCTTGGTTCAACAAATCCGACAAGAGCCGTAACCGAGGTTGTAAGCTTGGCGATTTCTTTTAGCCATTTGACGTTTTCTTCGACAATAATCGGATGTCTGTCAATGGTATCTTCTATAGGATACCCCATCAACGTAAGTTCAGGAAATACTACAACGTCTAATCCAATGTTTTGGGCATGGTTAATATACTTAACTACTTTTTTTGAATTGTATTCAATATCGCCAGCGATGGGATTTATTTGCGCCAAACCTATGCTGCCCTCTTTGTATGGTCTTAATAATTCTTTTAATTCGGATTCTATTTCTTGGGAAGATTCACCATTATCATAAAGTTCGGAGAGTTCGTATATTCTTTCAATATTTTTCATTGTGATATCCTTAAAACATTGTCGTCATGATTATATATTAAAAACAGTTTTAATTCTGCAAATATTAACAATGATGTAGCATTTTTGTTTTTACTTTAACATAAATAAGATTTGGTGTATTATGATGTTGTGTATAAGTTAAGGAGAGGTAAGTTATGAAAAAAGTTTTATTATCACTTTTTGCGGTAGTATTGATTGCCGTTCCATCATTTGCTGCATCATATAATTCTGCGGCTAAAGTTCCAGCTGTCGGCGAGAATATTCTTAAGAAAAATAATATTCCGACTGCAAATGTTAAGTTCACCGTTGTTTCAGGAGAGGTTGATAATTCTGATTTTGCCACAAATAAAGTTGTGAATGTTTCAAGTGCGGATTTGGCGTTTGCCGGAAATGATAATGAAGTTGCCGCTGTTGTTGCTAATGAACTGGGACACATTATTTCAGGTCATGCTTCAAAGGGTAAGGTGAAAAATCTGCTTCAAGCTGCTACAGGTACAAATGTTGCAACTAATGATACCGCTTCTGCTCTTGTTGCAAACTATACTTCTTCAAAAGAAGAAAAAGAAGCTGACATTTTGGCTGCTGATTTAATGGTTGCTGCAGGTTATAATCCGTTGGCAATAATTGTTGTTTTGACAAAACAAACCGGTACTTATTGGGAAACAATACAAGGCAAGCCGGCTAATGCGGATAGAGCATTAAGTGCTTATAATTATATTTCGTATGCACATCCTGATAAATTGAAAGCAGGTTATGGCTGCAGCGAATATAAAAATTTTGTTGCTTATGCAGCCCCGATTGTTGCAGAAAGAAAAGCTAACAAGAAAGCTGAATCTAAATTAACAAAAGAGCTTGCTAAATCTAAGAAGAACAGTGTTTCTCAAATTGTTAAGTTCAGAACCCGCGGCGGTTTAAGCGGTTGGGATGCTGCTTACGGATTGTTAAACGGTGCTCAATAATAGTTATTACAACCCTCTCAATTCTTTTGGGAGGGTTGTTTTGAATTTTGGAGTATAAGATTTGGGAAAAGATAATATTATTAATTTTAGTAGAATTTCAAGAAAAAAAGAAGCTAAGTCGTCAGTAAAACGCGGTTTTGCGCTTTTTAATGAAGGGATGTGCTTCTATAATGAAAATAAATATGAAATCGCGCTAAAAAAGTTTGAGGAATCTGAGTCCGCGGGTTATGAATCTGCCGAAATGTTCACTAATATGACTTGGCTTTACGGACATTTTGGCAATAACGAAAAAGTTAAGTCATATGCTTTTAAAGCTTTAGAATTAGATGATGAGTACGAGCATGCTTATTGTTTGCTTGGAGTTCATTATTTTGAACAAGAGAAGGATATGGAGCTTGCGTTAAAATATTCATTATTGGCAGAAAAATACGGTTGTGATTTCCCTTCGAGTTATCGTATTATCTCCGAAATCTACATGGATTCAGGTGATTTTGTAAGCGCATTAAATTATGCTACAAAAGCTATTTTTATTGAGCCAAATGATTCTTATTCGTATTATTGGAAGGGGTTTGTTTATTATCATTTTCTTGATTACAAAAAAGGGCTAGCCTATTTCCTGAAAGCTGAGAAAATGGGTGAAAGATTTGTCGATTTGTACGATGCAATTACGCACTGTTATAGCCTGCTGAAAGATTATGATAAGGCTTTGGAATATGCTAATAAAATAATATTTTTAGATAGAAATAATTATTTAGGGTACTATCGCAGAGGAATTATTTATTATTATACAGAAGATAATGACAGGGCGTTGGAACAGTTTTTGCTTGCCCATAAATGCGGTTCAAGAACTTTGGATCTGCATTTGAAAATTTCATATCTTTACGTCAATTTCAAAAATGATGCTAAGGAGGCTTTAAATTGGATATTAAACGGGTATAAACTAAATTCCGGAGATATTGAAGCTGATTATTATTCATTTTTAATATCGCTATTGTTTGAAAATCACCGATACAAAAAAGGGCATTTGTTTGTGGAGGAGGCTTTAAGTAAATTCCCTGATGATTATAATCTTTGGCTATTAAAAATTGCTGCGGCGCAAACTAAAAAGATGTATAGAGAAATCGAAAAGTGTGTCAAAAAGCTGAAAGCACTGCAGCCCGATAATCCGTGGTCTATTTTTTATCAAGCTGTGGTTTGCAGTAACAAACCAAAAGGTGAAGTAAATTACAACAAAATTATATTATTACTTTCAAAGATTCAGGCAGAGGATGAAATTTTTTTAAGCGGAGCTCAGCTTCTCGGGCTGGGGGAAGCGTATTATCAAACAAACCGATATGAAAAATGTATCAACTGTTATGCTGAATTCTTTGCAAATCCTTCGTATGTCGAAGTTTTGGATAATTTTGAAATAAAGGGCGTAATGAAGCTGCTCAAAAAGCTTTATAAAAAATTCCCAAATGATGTAAGACTGTTGGAAATAGTTGATAGATATCCCGAATTATTTTAATAAGTTGAGGAGCCGGCATGAAATGCCGGCTCCTTATAAAGTTTAATTTTATATTTTTACCAAGAAAAATTTAGAGTCTTTTTGAGCCACAACCTTATGTTCTTTATCTTTTTTGAACATAAGCAGTTCCCCCTTATCTACTTCAAATTTTTCGGCATCAAAATGCACTTCAATTTTTCCTTCAATAACATAAACTGCCGCGTCTGCTTCTGCTGTATGAGTGTCAATAATGCCGTCCTTTTTTAGCGAAATAATATCAAAACAGCTGTCATTGTTTGACATTAACACTTCTTTTTTGAATTCGCTGCCGTCTAAATCTACAAGATCTTTTGCTTTTAGTACATTATAAAACATAGTTACCTCCTATCTACAGTTTTATTTAACCTAATATTGAGAGGTAAAACTATTCCCCAACGAGTATATCTACTGTATTATATTTTTTGGAACCTCTGATGCCGAATACTGTATTCTGTTCGGTCTACGTTTTATCTAAATTTTAAAAGTGTCTATTATAGATGTCTGTGTTTACTGTCTTTTGCAATGTATTTTTCATAGGCAGCTTCTAAGTAAGACGGACAATCCCAGTTAAGTTGGGTTTTTAAGTCCGGATTAAAACTTTTTAGATATTTAATCAAAGAGGGTTCAATTTCGTTTTCTTCAAGTATTTTTACAGATTCTTCCATTGATAAAAATGAATTTGTTGCAATATCCACAATGAAATTTTTTAGTACTTGAGCTGCTCTCTTGTGATAACTTTCATCATGCGTTCCTGTTTTTATATTTTTAACCATCTGAGTAAACGCAGTGTAGCCGTCTTTGTTTCTGTTTGTAAGTGCTTTTACCAAATCTTCTTCATACAGAGATCTTCTTAAGATAGACAACGATTCTTTGTAATCCTTAATATCTTCCATATCATATGAATAAGAAGGGTTTTTGTTATCAAGATACAACGTATTATTACCATCTGCATCTCTATGATTTATTAATTTGGCAAGAAACTCCGGGTCATCTTTAAAATGAGTTGCATACCTTTTTCGTTGTTTTCCGTTTAAAGAGATTGTATAGCGACCTTTTGCATCTTCAATTTGGCTAATTTTTTTCACTACATCATCACTAAAATCATAGTAGAAAATATTTATCTTATCGCTTGCGTATTTTATCAGCGGATCTCCATCATAGTTAGCTCTTGAGGAAAATAATTTTAATAAACTTTCGTTTGATAAACTCTCAAGTAAGATAATACGTTGTTTCCCTGGTAAATTCATTATATTATTCGCATATTCTTGGTAATTTTTTTTATCTTGAAAAGCACCTAAAAGCATTTCTTGGTTACTTCTTAGTCTATTACAAAAATCCGTAAATTCTGCCGTATTGCCTTGAACTTGTTTTCTGATATGCTGTATTTGATCTAAAGGGTTATCTTCTGCAATATTGCTGATTGAGCGAGTGAAAATATCATTAGTACCTTTTACATCTCCAAAATTACCTGCTCCATTCAAGTATTCATTTACTTCTCTTGGAGGTAGTTTATATCCGAAACTTGGTTTAGCTTTACTTGCTTGTTGATTATTAATTGCAGTTATATACATCTTATTTTCTCCTTCGCATAATGTATATAAAAGCTGTAAAATTAAATTTTGCCAGTAAAATTGTAAAGTTTTTGTAAGCTGTCATAAGGATAAAAAGTTTTTAAACAAAACTGAAACATCAATTTCAAGTGCTTCTGCGATTTTTAGAAGTGTTGTATATTTTGGGTCGTTGGTTCCGCATTCAATACAGCTTATTGCTCTGCGGGATAAGTTAGTTTTCTCGGCAAGTTCTTCTTGTGAGTATTCCTTTTTTAATCTTTCAAATCTTATTTTTTGACCTAGAATAAGTAATTTTTCGTTTTTCATACAAACATTCTATTCTATTGACAAATTTTACTCTATGCTCTATGATTACCTTATGATAATTGCACATCACAAAAGAGAAGAGTAGAGTATTATGAAATGTTGGAGGGCTAAAATAGCATTTACTTTATCCGAGGTCTTGATAACACTTGGAGTGATAGGTGTTGTTGCGGCAATGACAATCCCATTACTAATTACTAAGTACCAGGATACAGTAAGAATTGTAAAATTAAAGAAACTCTATAGTGTTATGATGCAAGCCCATAAACTTGTAGTTGATGATTTGGGTGAATATTGGAGAGAGCCACTTTTTAATGCCCATACTGCAAGTGGTTGGAATAAAGCCGAGCATCCTACAATAGCAAAGCTGTATGCCGAGAAAATCGGGAATGCCCGCTATTGCGGGAAAATGTCTTGGCCGGGCTATACCAGCTCGGAAAATTGCAAATCTCAAACTCAGAATATTCTCGGGCTGAATGGTGAAATTGTCGGGGCTTCTGGGCTTATTGACAGATATTTATTGATATTGCCTGATGGTGCGCATATTACTCTTCATTTTTCTGCGGGACATTGGAACCTGCTTCAAAATAACAAGATTCAGGTTACAGTTGGGCTTGATATTAATGGCTATGATGCTCCAAATCAAGTTGGTAAAGATATATTTTATTTCTTGTTGAAGTCAAATAATTCAAATTTATTGCCGAATAATTATACCGGAGCGAAAGGGGCAGATTTTAATCCTGATTTTGGAACAGATGTTTCAACGAACTATAATATCGCGACTCAGACTGATTGTACAAAACGCGGTTATGGCTTTTCCTGCTCTTATGTGATTATGAATAACGGCTGGCATTTTCCGCCTAATTATCACAAAAAATAGATATTTTATGCTTTTGTAAAGTTCTGAAAGTTAGCGTAATTTAATATATTACATGATGTTCGCTATACGCATTCGTCCGCAAATCAGCTCCAGTCTCAGCTCGCTTGCGCAGCTCGCATTTGACAACTTCTCGTCAGTAGCTTCAGTCTAATAAAAAACACCCATCTCACGATGAGTGTTCTTTATGGAGCGGGAGACGAGGCTCGAACTCGCGACATCCTCCTTGGCAAGAATACCTAAGCCAAATTTGATGTGTTTTACGAGTTTTACTCTTCCCCCAAAACTACCACCACTACTGGATAAGCCTCGTTTATCCAGTTTTATTGATTTACTCTGTTTTACCCACTTTATGAAAATTTGTGAGCAAAATGTGAGCATAAATTTAATTCAATGTTCAGAGGTCTGACAAATGTTATTCGTCTGACAAACTATTTAGATTATATAACACAAACGGAGAAATAACAATATGAACACAAGAATTACAGTGAGACTGGATGAGGAGTTATCTAAACTCCTCTCACAAATCCAAAATAAAAGTATTTTTAATTTAAGTGGCTTAATAAGAGAGGCCCTCAAGGCTAAGCTAAATGATTTTATTAACATAGATAATAGTGAAGACCTAGGGAGCTTAGAGAAAGATGAGAGATAATTCATTCACACTTAATGAGTTTGAGACAAATATTATTACTCTCTCACTAGGTAAGAAATACATGTATAATATAGCTCATTCATTCCTTAAGGGATATGAAGATACAGATGATTGCTACAGAGAGATTGATTACTTTGTTAATGGTATTGGTGATAAGAAGAAGATAAACAAATTTGTATTACCTCGAGAATTATATAGGTTTATTCATTCAAAAAGATTAAATGAACTGATAAAAGAGTTATGGTTGGATGATGAAGAGTTTTCTTATACTTACTTGTTTCATCATGCTAAAAATGTATATAAACAGTTTATTCAAGACAGAAAGAATGCTAATGTCCACTTATGGTTAAAGTTTGAACCAAAAGAGCCTGATAAATATAACAGGCTGGATGATACATTGCCTAATTATGACAGTATCATGTGTAAATTTTATCTTTATAATTACCGTAAATATACGTCTGTAAACAATAGCAGTGCTAACGGTTGGACATGCCAGCTCTGTATGTTTTATTTGCTTGTTATTGGCAACTTGTATCGTATCCTAAGACCTTATCTCACAAATATAGAGAATTTTATCGCGAAATGTATGCTTGAACTTAATCCTATAATTACAGGTTTTACAGCAACTGTAGACTTCAATGTAAAACATACAAAAGCGTTAAGTATTATACATGAACTTATGCAGTTGCACTCAAAAGGTAATTATCTGCAAAAACATGCGAATAAGCCTGAAAATAGCGTTGAATTTGTTTATACAACACTAGGAAGCACGTTTCATAGTGCATTAAATGATAGTGAAAAAAGCACTTATAGAGGTGATAACAATG
>JAMPCZ010000074.1 GCA_023665935.1 Muribaculaceae bacterium
TTTCGGGCTTCGCCCTCAGAATGACATGTACTTTTCAACGGGGTCAAAATTTTTATATTTACCCCCGCAACCCCAGGAAAGACAAGCCTTAAAAGGTTACCCCCCCCCTTTTCGCTCTATTATTGAATTTCAACATTCTTCTCTCTCCTTTAAAATTTATTAGTCCTCGTCTTCATCTTTTTTAATCTGTTTAACAACCATTTGAGCCATCTCTTTTGCAATGACTTTTTGGGTTTCAGCAGGACAGTTTTGCAGCATATTCATAGCAGTATGCAATGTTGCGTCAATATCATACCAACGACCGCGTCTGTTATCATCCAAGCCTGAACCAACCGCAGAAATAATATCATCTACAGCTTCAAACTTTTCATCTTCAATATTGTGCTCAATAATAATTTTAATAAGGTTCAACGCAACTCTAATTTGAGTTTGATCGTCAGTTTCTTCCAATGTTTTTACGGCTTCAGACAAAACCGGGTCTTTGTCGTACCAGCGTCTGTACTGATTTGAATACTCTTCCTTCATATAATTCTCTCCTTTTTCTGTAGTTATAATAACATTTTTCTCAAGTATTAGCAAGCTTTTACAAAAGAAGAATTAAGCAGCTTCCAACAATCATAATTATTGAACCAAAAAGTTTCTTCAAAAAATGTTCTTCATTAAAAACTTTATAACCGAACACAACCGCTACAATGCTTGATAACTGGAACAGCGCAAGCGAAAGCCCAACATTCAGTTTCTCTAACACGATATTTGTTGATAACTGCATTAGTCCAAGACAAGCCGCAATTCCACAGCATAATATCAGATTATTGGAAGAAAACTTTTCAGGTTTTATTCTAAAAGCAAAAAGCAGAATCAATGAAAAAATAAATCCCGTAAAACACCATAAATAGAAAGATTCCAAAACCGAAGACATCAAAATAATCTTTTTTAAAACAACCGCTTCACATCCTGTAAAAAATAATGCACAAAATCTTAAAACTATGTCCTTTCTCAATAATAGTTTGAAAGTAAACCCTTCTTCCATAGTATCAAAAATAAACCAACTACCAAAAATAATTAACAACATACCTATAAGCCCTGATACAGTAGGCATTTCGCCCAGTATAACCCATCCAAACAGAAGACCTACAATACATTTGTAAGAATTAATAGGTCCTAATACAGACATTTCGCCAATTTGGAGTGCTTTTATTAAGCAAACTGAACCTAAGGTACATAAAATACCAGCAAATAACGCATATAACCAATAAGTTAAATTGTATCCGCTCCAATCATTTGAAAGTACAGGAATTAGACACACAAGACTTAAAGACAAATAAGAGTATGTATTAATCAATATCGCGCTATGTTTTTGCACCAAAATCTTTTGCAGCAGATTAGCTAAAGGATTGGACAGAATCCTTACAAAAAGTGCAATTACAGCCGTAAGCATAAAAACCTACATCATACCTTTTCGGTTGAAAAATATTGCAACAATACAAGTTGCCACAACGGAAATCGAAATTACAATCGGGAACCCGAACGAATTTTCTCCAAACGGCATAGGTACATTCATGCCCCAAAAACTACCAATCATCGTCGGAATAGACATGATAATCGTAATTGCGGCTAAGAATTTCATCACAAGGTTAAGGTTATTATTGATAATTGATGCCATACAATCCATCATGCTTTCCAAAATCGTTCTGTGCATTTCAACCATCTCAGCCGCCTGTTTATTTTCAATGATAACGTCTTCAAGCATATCAATATCATCCTCAGTAAACTTCAAAATCCGTTGAAGCGACTGAGTATTAACCATTCTCAAAAGTTTTTGCAGCACAAGCTGATTATCCTTTAGTGCAGTTGTAAAATAAACCAAAGACTTCTGAATTTCCATCAACTGAAACAACGCCTTATTATGTGTTGTCTTTTTCAGCGAATCTTCAATACTTTCGGTTTGTTTGTTAATAATGTTCAGATATCTCAAATAGAACTTCGCCGCCCTGAACAAAATATTCAACATGAAATTCGCTTTATGACGGGTATCAAAAAATTTTGCAGTATCAGCATTGAACGAATTAATAATTTTATTCTCATGCGAACAAACAGTAATCATACTTTCCGGGGTGAAAATCAAACCGAGCGGCAAAGTGTCAAAATTACCCTCATCATCCATCACCGGGACATTTGTAATGATTAAGAGGTTACCATCCTCAAAGTCCATACGTGATAACTCGTCCGCGTCCAGTGAGTTGTTTAAAAAGCTTTCATCTAACCCCAATACAAGTGAAACCTGCTGGATTTCTTCACGGCTTGGGTTTATCAAGTTAAACCAGGAACCTGAAACAGCTTCGTTAAGATTAAGTTTTTGTAATGAACCATCGTCCTGTGTTTTTGTAATTTCCAACATATGTACTATTCCTAAGTGCCTGACTTTATATAATTAAACTACACATCTGACTAAAGTTCAATAGTCTAAAAAAGGGATTTATATACATCTTTACACTAAAATAGCCGATTGTTACCATTTGCACCAAATAAATTTTAGTGTATAATCGCAATTAAGAGGAGTTTTATGCAAAACCAAAAGAAAAAAACAGATGTCATAGTTGTAGGAGCAGGACCCGCAGGAATTGCGTGTGCAATAACACTGACAAGAGCAGGTAAAGAAGTTGTAATAATTGAGCGCGGACTTTTTGCAGGCAGCAAAAATGTGTTTGGCGGCGCAATCTACACCCAATCAGTCAAAGAGATTTTCCCAAACTTTGAAACAGAAGCACCGCTTGAAAGGCGTACAATAGAACACAATTATGCAATTCTTGGAGAAGACGATTCTACCACAATATCATACAGAAAAGATGATAATCAAAGTTACTCAATTATCCGCGCAAAATTCGACAGATGGATGGCTGAGGAAGCAAAAAAAGCGGGTGCTTATCTTGTAGAAGAAACTGTTGTTCGTGAACTTATCATAGATAACGGGAAAGTGATTGGCGTAAAAACAGAACTTGAAGAATATTATGCCGATATTGTCGTACTTGCAGACGGCGTAAATTCTCTGCTTGCAAAACAAATCGGGCTTAGAAACGACATTAAAACAAAGGATGTTGCTCTCAGCGTAAAGGAAGTTATAAAACTTGATAAAGATTTAATCAACCAAAGGTTTAATATAAAAGATGATGAAGGTTCTATTGTTGAAATCTTCGGCGGTCCAATGCTCGGAATGCTTGGTTTAGGATTTATGTACACCAACAAGGATTCCGTAACCGTCGGACTCGGAATAACCCTTGATGAACTTGTCAAAGCAAATTATAAACCGTTTGAGCTTTTGGAAAAATTAAAATCTCATCCGAAAATCGCACCGCTAATAGAAGGTGGAACCTTAAAAGAGTATTCGGCACACATGATTCCTGAGGGCGGTTATAAAAAAATTCCTCAACTCGTATCTGATGGGATTATGGTTGTGGGAGATGCCGCAATGCTTGTTAATAACCTGCATTGGGAAGGGACAAACCTTGCTCTGATTAGCGGAAAACTGGCTGCAGAAGCCGCAATTGAGGCAATAAACAACAACGATTTCTCAAAAAAATCACTCTCCCGATATGAGAAAAAACTGCACAATTCTTTCGTAATGAAAGATATGAGAACCTACAAAGATTTGTTTGACTTAGTACACTTAAGAAAAGAAGCCTTCCTGAAATACTACCTCAAAAAAGTCAATGCTTTTTTTGAAATGTTTACTTCCTCAAACGGAATACCAAAAAGAAAACTCTATTGGGATTTTATAAAAAGTATTTTCTCAGACAGAAAGATTTGGGAACTAATCAAAGATATCGCTACAATAATTAAATTAATATGGGGTATTTTAGTATGAATATAGATAAAAAATTATATACATTGAAATACTCACCTGACACGGTTTCACACCTACGCCCCGACAAAAACGAATGCAAATTGTGTGTATCAAGATGCTGTACATATATTTGTCCGGCTGGAGTCTACGAGTGGAATGACGAAACAAAAGAGTTGATTATTAATTTTGAAAACTGTCTTGAGTGCGGAGCCTGCCGTATTGCCTGCGAGCGAAAATGTATAGAATGGGAATACCCGAAAGGTACTAAAGGTGTAACCTTCAAACAAGGCTAAGGGTAAATATATTTTTAAAGAAGGGAAATTATGCAAAAAGGTTTATTTATAACATTTGAAGGGGCAGACGGCTGCGGCAAAACTACTCAGCTGAACCTTTTAAAAAATTATCTTGAATCGAAAGGTTATGAAGTAGTATTGACACGCGAACCGGGCGGAAAAGGACTTGGCGAAACCATCCGGGAAATTCTGCTGAATTATGACGGCGAAGTTTCTAACCGCTGTGAATCATTTTTATTCCTGGCTGACCGTGCACAGAACATAGATATTATAGTTACACCGGCAATAAACCAAGGGAAAATTGTTCTCTGCGACAGACACACAGACTCCTCAGTCGCATATCAAGGTTACGGCAGAGGGCTTGATATTGAGGAAATAAAAACACTTAACACCCTGGCAACAGGCGGGAAAAGCCCTGATTTAACACTTGTTTTTGACGTTGATATTGAAACCTCAATGACTCGTGTCGGCTCCGAGAAAGACCGTATGGAAAGTGCAGGGAAAGAGTTTTTCAACCGCGTAAGAAACGGATACCTTGAAATTGCAAAACAAGAACCGAACAGAGTCAAAGTTATTGATTCAACAAAATCTATAGATAACGTACAACAAGATGTTATCAAAATTGTTTCAGAGATTCTTTAACCTCTGTCGCAAAATACCGCACAAATTTGATATGACACCTATTTATAGTCGGATATAAACACCTGGGTTGTGGAATATGGTTCATATTTCTTGATATCAAAAGGAGTAATACCCGATAGCAGGAAATCATCATCCGCAGATTTAGTATCACCAAGTTTTAATTTTGCAAACCCGCGCTCAACATATAAAGCTTTTAATTTGTCCGAATATTTATCACCATGCGCAGCAGCGTATGCTATCAGCGGGTTATAAACCTCAATTGCATATTGATATTCACGCATCAAATAAAGCAGATACGCCTTATCACTTGCAATATAAAACTGATTTTCATAATCCTTTGAATCAAGTGAAGAAATTAAATCATCATAATCTTGCGCAATACTTTCGGTTAAATTATTTTCGATACAAAAATTAGATTTAATCCAAAGTAACTTTGAAGCCTCAAGAACCGGGAGAACCTTCTTTGTTGAATATTCATCAAACAGTTCAATTGCATCACCCGGAGTTGCCAAAAAACGTTTTAAATATAACAAATTAGCAAGCCTGACTGTGTCTTCCTTTTGAAACTTTTTACCCGACAAATTCAACACGGTTATGTAATCTTCCAACGCGCCTTCATAATCTCTCATCTTGAATTTTGCATAGGCACGCATATCGTATATTTTGGTATCTTTCGGATAAAAAGCAAAATAAACTTTTGAAAGTTTAACCGCCTGTTTGAAATTTGAAGAACGAGTGATATCCAATTTTATAGAATATTTTAGCAGTAAAGACGGAACAAATAGCAGAATGACAACCAACGCCACCGACACGATTTTAGAAACATACAGCCAAAAGAATTCTCTATATTTTGATTTTTTGAGAGCAGGACGGAAATCAATCATCTCATAGACCCCGAACTTACCTGTCAAATGCCTGCTATAGATACAAGATGCCGCAATCCTGCTTCCACAGATAATTCCGAGCCATAATAGCTCAAACCACAAAACACTTGCCAAAGAGAATTGAACATGAATAAATATCAAATATAAAACAATCGGTGTAAAAATATAAATCCGTTTCAAAATTTTATCAAGTTCAAAACGAAGTTCTAGCGTTTTACCCGCATTTTTCTTAGGAATAGTTGTTTTATATAAGCAGCCCGTGTTTTTAAACAAACAATAATTCCGGAATACCGAATTACCTGATTTATCAACATAATACAACAGCGGATTTGTAATGATTTTAATTTTATTTAATAAAAACTTAAGCATAAATTAAACCAAACTCTGATTAGAAGTCAACTCTCTTTCAAAATTGTAAACATCAGTAGAAATACTTAAATTATCCTTGATATCAATAACATCCATATCTCTGAATTTGTAAATCACATTAACCTTATCAGGATTTTTTTCATATTCTTTTGCCAAAATCGCGCCCAAAATAGCTTCCAAATGTGACATTGGCATCATATTAACAGGAATGTCATCAAATCCCCATTCGTACTTCATTGCCTGCTGCAAAAATTTACAATCTGCAGGAGATCGGTCTTTATAACAAGAATTCAAATGAAGACTTTGTCTTGTCATATAGATATCAAAACGATTAACAGTGATTCCGCGTGATATTAATTCCTTAAAATATTCTGTCCCGCGTCCTGAGTGCCTTTGTGTCCAATTATCACGATTAGGCATGTTTTTATTAGTAGCAACAGGCTGATAAGGCTTTGATAAAACTCTCCATTTTCCTTCAAGCATCGTTCTGTCAGATGGCACCGACACACAGATTTTTGAATCATTTAATGATGAAAAATTCTCAAAAAAGAATATTATATCATTCATCTTATAAAGCTTATCAATAAGAATTATTTTATTATCTTCATCAATAACAGCAACTCCCGAATCCATACTTGATCCTGAAGCTAACGATACACCGACATAATAATTCATTAAACCTATCTCCTAATTCATTAATTTTGTAGTAATTAATGGTCCGTCATCAGTAGCAATAACCGTATGCTCAAAGTGAGCGGAAGGCTTACCGTCTTTTGTACTTACCGTCCAATTATCATCTGCGACAACAACATCATCACAGCCCAAATTTAACATAGGTTCGATTGCAATCGCGGTATTTGCCTTAATCAAAGTATTATCACCAACACTATAATTAAATAAGAACGGATCTTCGTGCATTTCATGACCTACACCGTGACCGCCGTATTGACGAACAATTCCGTAGCCTTCACGAACAGCGACAGCTTCAATTGCTTTTGAGATATCATCCAAAACATTACCCGGGCGCATTTGCTCAATTCCGGCATAAAGAGATTCTTCGGTAACTCTCATCAATTTATCAACATCATCAGAAACCTTGCCTACTCTATATGACCAAGCACTGTCACCCACCATACCGCCATATGTTGCACCAACATCAATAGCAATTATATCGCCTTCTTTTAATATAGCAGATTCGGACGGAATACCGTGTACAACCTGCTCATTTATAGAAGTACATATGCAGGCAGGAAATCCGTTGTAACCCAAGAATGTCGGAATCGCCCTATTTTCTTTGATAATCTGCATTGCAATATTGTCTAATTCTTTTGTAGAAATTCCCGGTTCAACAACCTCTTTCATCTTTTGATGAACAAGAGCTACAATATGACCGGCATGTCGCATTCTTTTAATTTCATCACGTGATTTTTTATTTATCATATCTTTTCCCTACCCTTACCCGTATTCTAGCACAGAAAATCTTTTTTGTCATTTTGCAAAATCCAAAATCCCGCCGGCTCTTGAAATCAAAAAATACTTGAGGTACAATAATACCGTTAAAGGAAAGACTTGGAATATGAAAACTACAGAGAGAAACAACGAAATTATTAATATAGAAAGGAGCAGTACCGTGAAAAAAGAACTTATTTTTCTTGGACCTCCTGCTTGCGGAAAAGGCACACAGACAGCAAAATTGGCAGAATTTTTAGGACTGCCGCATATTGATACGGGTTCTTTACTAAGAGCTGAAATTGCAAAAGAAACACCAAACGGAATCATTGCAAAATCTTTCATCGACAAAGGAAACCTTGTTCCTGTCGAACTTGTTGGCTCAATAATAAAAGACAGACTTGCCGAAGATGATTGCCATGACGGATATATCTTGGACGGGTACCCGAGAAGTATCGCCCAAGCTGACATGCTTGAAACAATTAATTCCGAAATTAACGGAAACATGGACACAGATTTTAGAGCAATTTATTTTGATTTAAACCACGATGTATTGATTTCAAGAATCGTTAATCGTCGCTCTTGCCCTGTTTGCGGAGAAATCTATAACATAAAATATAAACCGACAAAAGTTGAAAGCATATGCGACAAATGCGGCGGAAAACTTATCCAACGCAAAGATGATAATGAAGAAATTGCAGAAGCAAGATTCGAAACCTACTTCAACGAAACGGCTCCATTGATTGAGTATTATAAAAACAAAAATGCATTACATACGCTCAATGCTGACGGCTCAATTGATGAAGTTTGGGAACGACTTTTAGAAGTTATTAAGTAAAATCATTTCATATTAGTACAGTAAAAAATTTTAAAATTCGGAATGTCATCCTGAAACAAGTTCAGGATGACATTTGATTCTTTCGGACTCCTTGCACCTCGCAGTAAACGCCACCGCTCACACTTACGTTAAGACTTAACGTCTTGCCGATGCGTGTTTGACTCTCGCTTCGCTCGTGGCTCTGCTCGGCTTCCTCAGAATGACAGCTAACTTCTTATTAACTTATTAACTTCTCTCTTATTAACCTTTTAACATATTTACATATTTGATATAGTAAAAAATATTGCTATAATAAAAATATGACAGAAATTGATAAATCCGCCATAAACGAATTAAAGCAGAGAGTAAGACAGAAGCTTGCCGAAACTGAATTATATACATTCAAAGGGACGGTATCAAAACTTTTGGGGTTGACTGTTGAAGTTAAGCTGCCTGGTTTGAAAATCGGTGATTTATGTTTTATTGAAAATTTCCAAGGGGAGCAAAAACCGGCGGAAGTTGCAGCGTTTAAGGGTGAAGTTGCGCAGTTATCGTTGCTTTTGGACGGAAGCGGAATCGGTCAGGGAAGTTTAGTTACAACAACAAGACGCCCTATAACCATCCCTATCGGAGATTTTTTGCTGGGCAGACTCATTGACCCGCTGGGAAACCCGATTGACGGAAAACCGCTTGATGTATCTAATGCTGAATGGCGTCCGATTGACGGACCTCCGCCGGGACCATTTGAAAGACCTATTATCACAGAACAGTTCTCAACAGGAGTACGCGCAATTGACGGCTGTATGACAATGGGCTGTGGACAGAGATTAGGATTGTTTGCCGGTTCAGGTGTAGGTAAAAGTACTCTGCTCGGTATGATTGCGAGAAACTCGGATGCAGACGTCAACGTTGTTGCACTAATCGGAGAACGCGGCCGTGAAGTTAAGGAATTTGTCGAAGATGCCTTGGGCGAAATCGGTATGGCAAAATCTGTACTGGTTTGCTCAACAGGTGACCAACCGCCGCTGATTCGTCAAAAAGCACTATTAACGGCAACTGCGGTTTGTGAATATTTCAGAGATCAGGGTAAAAAAGTTTTCTTGATGACAGATACGGTAACCCGTTGCGCTATGGCTGGACGTGAGGTGGGGCTGTCACTCGGAGAACCTCCGACAATGAAAGGCTACCCGCCTTCAATTTTCTCTTGGCTGCAAAAAGTTCTTGAACGTGCAGGCAACAGCCCAAAAGGTTCTATTACCGCGCTTTACACCGTACTGATGGAAGGTGATGATATATCAGACCCTATTGTAGATATTGTGCGTGGTATCGTTGACGGGCACATTTTCTTATCAAGAAAAGTTGCCGAATCAAACCATTACCCTGCAATTGACGTACTTGGCTCTATTTCGCGTTTGATGAGTGCAATTGCGGCTCCTGAACACAAACAGGCAGCAGGTAAACTCAGAACAATTATGTCTATGTATAGAGAAAACAAGGATTTG
>JAMPCZ010000075.1 GCA_023665935.1 Muribaculaceae bacterium
TTTCTTTGCAGTGGTATTCACGCCCATCTGAAAATTTTTCCAAATCATCAATGTTTACTGAACCTAAAAATTTATCTTTTTCTATATAAAATATTTCCATTAGTTTATCCTATGCGATTACTGAATCAATAAGCGGTTTTACGGCATTTGAAGCGTTTTTTTGTACTTCAGGATTTGTCCAAAAATCATCTCTTTCAATCCATCTTTTGACGATTTTTCTTGCGTAAGAGCCGACGGCAACTCCTGAATATTTAATACTGCATATTTTGGCAAGTTCTGTGGTTTTCGAATTTGTCCCGCCGGATAGCATTAGATATACAGGTAGTTTTGCGTTCTGTACAATTTCTGCTGTTGCAACCGCTTGAAGTGTTGTTTTGTAATCATCACTTCCTCCGCTCATCGGGAACCCGTCAGCCTGAACAATTGTTGTATACGGTTTGCGATTTTTTATCATACCGGTAATGCGCTTAATGAGGGCTTCGTCGCTTAATTTACCGCGGCTTGTACAGATACTGAGCAACCCTTCGTAGTTGTTATTAATATATTCCCATTTCGAATTTATTTCGTCATCATTAAGTCCCATTGCGTGAAATTCAATACAATCTATTCCTTTTTCTACAATGGATGGCAGGACTTCTTCAAGATTTTTTTCTTCCGACACATATGAGATAGCAGCTTTTGAGCAGGCTTTCCAGCACCTTCCGCAGCCAATACATTTGAATTTCTTAACCTTAGCATAATGTATAGCTCCTTGTGGACAAACTTCCTCACAGGCTCCGCAGTTGACGCACCTGTCAGAATCAATTACGGCTTTATTAACGTGCGGGTCATTTTTTATCCCTACACTTACAGCCAAATAGGCATCATAAACTTTGGCAGAATCCAGGGCTTCTCTTGCCGCCTGTATTACTTCTTCATTTGCGGACAGATCAAAAAACCGACACCCTGCTGTTGCATAAACATATACGAGTCGTTTAATTTCTTCAATATCTTCGTTTCCTGCTCCGCAAACCAATTTAAAACAATGATTTGTTTCCAGTAATTCTTTTAACATTATTTCACCATATAGTTATAAATAATTTCAGATGCGTGTACGATAAAGTCTTTTCCGGCAATTGAATTATGCGGACGGTTTGCAAGGATTACAACTATGTATTTTTTTCCGCTTGGGGTAATTACTATACCTGCATCACCAAGCATTTTTCCTATGTCGCCTGTTTTATGCAAGAATGTTGAACCTGCACCAAGTCCGGCTTGAATGAGTCTGTTATTATGAACGTGTCCCATATAATCAAAGATTCTTGCCCTTGATTCTTCGGTTAAGAAATTATTGTTTTCATCAATGTTGTAAAGCATGTCCGCCATATCTCTTGCGGTTGTGTAATTTGTTCCGCTCAAATCCGGCAGCCATGTGTTAACCATTGTATTTTTAAGTCCCCAGCTTCTGATGGATGAGTTTACATCAGTCATTGAACCTACTTTTGCCATAAGCATATTGGTTGCGGAGTTGTCTGATTCCGTAATCATCCTGCGCGCAAGTTCATCTATTGTGTATTCCGAGTTTCTTGCTTTGAATTGTAAACTGCCTGAGCCTTCTGTTCTGTAATACTCTGTCAAAGGCATTTTATCATTCAGCGAAAACTGTCCGGCTTCTATTGATTTGAAAACATCAATAAGTACAGGGATTTTGATAATACTTGCTGTAGCATAAATCTTTGAGGCGTTAAAGTCAACAAAGTTTCCTGTTTCATAATCCCATACATAAACAGACGGTTGAATTGTCGGGTATATTTCCGCTAAATTTGCCAATTCTTGTCTTAGTACTGGCATGTTTACGTTTTCTTTCAGCGGAACCATTTGCGCTGTTTTTTGGTTTGCGCTGTAATTAAATAGCCTTTCGCCAAGTTTCCAAGAATTTGCTAGATAGTTATTTGTCGGAAATGCGATATCACGCAAATCTGTTTTGATTGATTTGTACGGGGTTGGCGTAAAAATACTCTTTGAGAGTTTGTTAAAAGAATAAGGCATTGCGCCAAAAAGCATTATACCAAGCAGTGAAAGTGAAACTAAAGCTTTTAATGGGTTACGTTTTTTTGCTTTATGTTTTTTTCTTCGTCTGATTGGCTGGGTTTGTTCAATATATCGAAACTGCCCGTACTGAGATGTTCTTGTATTCAAATAACTGTCAGAATTTAAACGACAGCCTGCAGGTGCGGTATATCTTGATGAATACAACCCCTCATCGTATTGTCTTGCTAATTTCGGCATTCCCGATTATTTCCTCCCTATTCTACTATTTTATACGAATAATTTTCTGCTGGCAAATTGTTAACTAAAATTGTTACTAACAATATCTGTTATGTAAAAACATAAAATATAATTATTTTATATTATTGGGGCTGGTATCGCCCCAAACCCCATACCGGTATTCTTTTCTTTCTTGCGAGGTAAGAAAAGAATACCGGCTAAGAAAAGAAGCACGCCAACCGAATACGGGAACTAAACTCAACTTATAGCGTGTAAACTCGCTAACGCTCAAACAGTACACGCTTTTGTCATCGTTTCGTTAAGTTCTCGTAGCCGAAAAATAACAAATATTATTTGTAGTCGAAGAGTTACATTAGTTTGTAAACAAATGTAACGAATATTCCCCTTGTTGAAATCGGGTAATCTCAAAAAACTTTATATAAGAGAGAGAACTTTAAAAATAAGGAGATGAGATTATGGCATTTTTAGCATTAGCATCACAAAAGAGTATGTTAGGTTTACAAAAGAACTTTTTGGTTTTTCAACAAACATCAATTTCTAACCAGGTTCAGGCAGCAACCGCACAGATGGCAACTATTCAGAGAGAATATTCTCAGATGAAAGATGCTGACGGTCAAACACCTGATTATACAGAAGATGCAGATTACATTTATTTTGATGAATTGAACAACCAGCTTCAAACAGAAAAAGAATCCATTGAATCACAAATTACTGCAATAGACAGTGAACTTGGCAGCTTGAAAACTCTTGTAAACAGCAGTATCAAGTCAAGCTGTACTTTGAACTTGGCAAGTGGAAGCTAATAACAAGCTTTTATGAAAACTTTTCAAACAGTTCTACGGTGTTGAGCATCAGTGACGTAATTGTCATTGGTCCGACTCCGCCCGGAACAGGTGTCAGGTATGATGCGATTTTTGAAACACTTTCAAAGTCTACATCTCCTCGGGTTTTACCCGCTCCATCTTTGAAAATGCCAACATCAACTACGACACAATCAGATTTTAATATTTTCCCTTCTATAATATTTTTCCCTACTGCTGAAATTAGTATATCAGCAGTTTTTGTTATTTGTTCAAGGTTTTTTGTTTTGCTGTGACAAACCGTGACTGTCGCGTTTCGGTTTAGAAACATTTGGGAAAGCGGTTTTCCGACTATATTTGAGCGGCCTACAATTACTGCATGCTTGCCTTCAATGTCGATTTTGTATTCATCCAGCAGAAGTAAAATCCCTTTCGGTGTACAAGGATAAACCGTGGGAGCCTCTCCAGAGAACAGTTTGCCGAAATTGTACGGTGTAAATCCGTCAACATCTTTTTCCGGTGTGATTGCGTTTATTACATTTTCTTTTGAAATATGGTCAGGCAAAGGCAGCTGGACTAAAATGGCGGTTACGTTTTTGTCATTGTTTAATTCTCTGATTTTATCCAAGAGTTCTTCTTCTGTCACATTTGCAGGGTAGTTTATAACATGCGAATTAATCCCGAGGGCTTCGGCTGTTTTTTTCTTGTTGTTTACGTAAATTTTACTTGCCGGATTATCACCTGCCAAAATTACAACAAGAGTCGGCTTAGCCGGAAGGTTGTCAATTTTTAGCTTTAGCTGGTTTAATATTTTTTCTCTTAATTTTTTACCGTCAAGTATTGTTGCCATAAGTCCTCTATTGTTTAATCTGCGGTAGATTTAGTCTGAAATAAAATTCCTTAATTGCATTTTGTACGCATTTGGAATCTCTTGAGATTGCATTTTTTTCTAACTCCTTATCGTAAGGAATAGTTCCGATGATATCAAGATTGTGTTTTCTTAAAAGTTCATAAACCGAAGACAGGTCATTGTTCTGAACTTTGTTGATTACAACTCCGAGTTGGTTTCCTGCGGCATATTTTGCACTGAACTCTTCAATACGTTTTGCAAGGTGTGCGGATTCTTCGCTCGGGTTTGCAACGATTATTGTTGAATCAATTTCCGTATCAACAAGTTGATTTAAGTATTTCAAATCAAATTCACAATCAAAAATTACGATGTCGTAGGTGTTGATGAGCTTGTTCACCGCATCATTTATTAGTTTTGTCACCGGGCACCTGCAATCTTTTGAGCCGACAAGCCAGGAAACAATTATATCAACATTTTCATCAATTTGAACAAGTATATCTTCCATCGCCCATTCGATATATTCCTGCTTGGTCATATCTTCAGGGATTCCTGTTTTGTACTCGTGTTTGCCGCTGCGTATGCCGTAAATTGTGTTTCTGATATCAAGCCCGAATGTGTGTCCTAATTCGCTTGATAAATCATTATCAAATAATAGTATTGATTTTTCGGGAAACATCTCTTTGAATATTTCCAAAAGTGCTTTAACCAGTGTAGTTTTTCCGCTTCCGCTTTTTCCTGTGACTGCCAGTTTTACTGTCAAAATTTAATCCTCTCAGTACTGTCTTTATTATCAGTTTCTCATTAACAATCTTTTTAGTCAAATTTTTTACAAAAAAGGCGGGGTCTGTGAAAAAGAATATTTTTGGATTGCTGCGGACTAAAGTTCTCACAAAGACCTAAATCTTGCAATGATTATATGTTAATAAGACCC
This sequence comes from Muribaculaceae bacterium, assembly GCA_023665935.1. Taxonomy (GTDB): domain Bacteria; phylum Cyanobacteriota; class Vampirovibrionia; order Gastranaerophilales; family Gastranaerophilaceae; genus Zag111. The sequence continues at coordinate 4,850 of JAMPCZ010000075.1, forward strand.
AAATTTCGCTATTCTTTGAAATTTGGGTCTGTTTATTTAAATCTAATTGTCAGCCTGAACTCGGTTCAGGGTCTTAGTAATATAAATTGCTATTCAGCAGTTTCTTCAGTTTCTTCGATTGATTCTTTTACAACTTCTGAAGCTGAAACAGCGATATCCAATTCGCATTTAACTTTTGAGGTCAATTTAATCAACATTGTGTAGTTGCCGATTTTGTTAATCGGAGCATTAAGAGAAACTGTTTTTCTGTCAACTTCAATACCTGCTTGAGCTTGTAATTCTTCAGTAATTTTCTTTGTAGTGATTGTACCGAATAATTTTCCTGATTCGCCGGCTTTAGCTGAAAGTGACAATGTGCCGAAGTTTTTAATAGCTTCAGCTTTTTCCAATGCTTCTTGGTGTAGTTTTTCTTGTTTAGCTTTAATTCTTGCGATATTTTTTTCTCTGTTTTCTAACGCACCTGCAGTAGCTACTTCTGCAGCACCTTGAGGTAATAAAAAGTTTCTTGCGTATCCGTCTTTAACGTTGATGATATCGCCTACTTCACCTAGATTTTGAACTTCTTTTTTTAATATAACTTGCATTTTACAATTCTCCTTTGTATCTATATTTCTGCATGTAGCCCTAACATACACCAAAAATAACATTTTGTCGATAGTTTTTAAATTAATGTTACGTATTTATTTTGGTTATTAATCGGATTACAATAGTTGTTATCTGCAATTACGAGAGTCATGTCACCCTGAACTGCGGATTTTGGCAAGAGCGGAGTGAAACGAGCTCGTACCGGCGAGAGCTGCGATGAGCCGGTCGAGCCGCCAATAATCCAAGAGCGTTTCAGGGTCTTACTCAAAATATTAAATGTTTTGCGAATGTTAATAAGTGTCGTTCTGAGGGCGAAGCCCAAAAGAATCCAGTGAAACATGAATAGGTGAATTAGTTAATAAGAAAACGGATAAAAGAAACTTAATCAGCCTCTAAATATTTTTATTCCGTCGTACGTAAAGTCTGCTCCCCGAGCAGGGGAGGGAAGAATGGTTGCTCCTTCCCCGACTTGGGGAAGGCTGGGATGGGGTACAATTTCCCCCTTATTAGCTTCCTTCTATGCCTTTACCCTAAAAAAAAGGCGGCTAGGTGCCGCCTGTATTATCTAAACTATCTATCCTATATCTCTCTTCTCATAATTATTGTTCTATTGTAGAGAAGTTCTCCACAAAGAATCGTTAAATTTGCTTTGGTTCGGAGCAATAGTATCAGCTGATAATGTTACATTACTTGGTGCAAAAACAAATACTAAATCTCCGACTTTTTTAGGGTTACCGTTTAATGCTTGAGAGGCACCGCAGACAAAATCAATTGTTCTTTGAGATTGATCTTTGTCAAGCAAGTGAAGGTTAAGCATAACGATTTTTCTGTCTTTTAAGTGTTGAACGATTGTGGCAGCGTCTTCAAAAGAGCGAGGTTCAATCACTACAACTTCGTTACCGCCTCTGTTAATACTTGGGTGGTTTAAAACTTTTGTTTCTTTTGCTACAGGCTGGAATGGAGTGTATTCAGGTTCTACAACTCTTACTGCACTTCCTTCTTCCACGTAATCATATTCATCATCATATTCATCAGAATCATTCATATCCACAAAAGGATTTTCTCCACGAAATCCGTCCATTACGAAATCTACAACTTTTCTGATATTGTCTGCTATTGCTGCCACCGATTTTTCCTCCGTTTATTGTCTAAATAATTTTCTACCTACCCTTAACATTGTCGAACCTTCTTGAGCTGCTATTTTGTAGTCTTGGCTCATACCCATTGAAATCTCTCTCAATTCGCAGTTAAACTCTTTTTCTAACTCATCTCTTAACTTAACTATATCGAAAAACAGTCTTCTGATTTCATCCTCTTCTATTCCGAGCGGAGCCATGTTCATAAGCCCCTCAATTTTGATACCTGCAAGTGAACTGATTTGTTTAAAACTCTCAAATACTTCTTTTCTTGAGAATCCGAACTTTTGTTCTTCGTTAGCGTTATTCACTTGGATAAGAATCTTTTGTATCTTACCGATAGCAAGTGCGTTTTCGCTTATACTTTGTGCAAGTTTTGTTGAATCTACCGAGTGAATATAATCAAAGAATTTAACTGTTTGTTTTACTTTATTGGTCTGAAGATGACCTATAAAGTGAAATTCTGAGTTCTCTCGGACATTTCGTGGCAGATTTGCGATTTTTGCACAGGCTTCAATCGTTCGAGATTCTCCGAAGTCGCGCAAACCGGCGTTGTATGCTTCAATTATTGCTTCTTCGTCGAAATACTTAGTTACTGCGATTATTCTGGGTTTACAAGGTGCGATTTCTTCCTGTATTTGTAAAAGATTTTCCTTAACTGTATTCTGCATCATTCACCTCTACAAGAAACAGCCCAAAAGATGAGCATAATTTAATTGTACTCTAACTTTTTGGCTTGTCCAAATATTTATTTTGTTTAATTTTTTAAATTTTCCTAACAGGCTGAAACCATGTCAGTGACATGATTTCGGCGATTTGTTGAATTCTTGCTCTAGCTTAATATTGCTTAACATTATGCGGGCAGTTTCGGTTTAAACATGCGGTTTTATTGGAGGGCATGCTTTTATTTCTGTTTGCATCAATATTTGGATGTAGAGAGGTTAAATTTACAAAAAGTTACGAAAAATTTTTCTTTGTGATAGTATTGACTTGAAGGACATAGAAATAATGAATTTACAGAACAATTTTGGTATAGCATTTTCCCTTACTATGTTAGCCGGTTTAACGACAGCAATCGGCGGTGCTATTGCCTTTGTTACCAAGAAAAATAATTTGAAAGCTTTGTCTGTAGGGTTAGGGTTTTCTGCAGGTGTAATGATATTTATATCGCTTGTTGATATTATCCCAGGGGCTGAAAAACTTTTGATGGCGAATTTTCCTAAAATGTATCAGTATATGGTATTTGGCGGGTTTATTCTTGGGATAATTATTTCTGTTTTGATTGACTATTTTTTGCCTGACCACGTCGATACGGAAGAACTTTTGCATCCGGATGATCCTGAAAGCGCATCACATAATCACTACAAGCTTAAGCGTGCAGGGTTTTTGACGGCTATTGCTATTTGTATACATAATTTTCCTGAAGGGATGGCTACATTTTTGACCACGACTCAGGATATAACTTTGGGGGTTTCGGTTGCCTTTGCTATTGCAATACATAATATCCCTGAGGGGATTGCTGTTGCGCTGCCTATCTATCACGTCACGGGTAAAAAACGTTATGCAATGCTGTATGCTGCACTATCAGGGATAACCGAGCCGATTGGAGCTTTGGTCGGAATGCTGATTTTTGGATACTTTGTACCGCAAGTTATGGTTGGCTGCTTGATGGCGGCTGTTGCTGGGATTATGACATATATTTCTTTTGATACTCTTTTACCGCTTGCAAAAGAGTACGGTAACTGGCACTTGTCAATTATCGGAATTATGTCAGGAATTTTGTTTATTTGGCTAAGCCTGATTATGCTGGGCTAATTTAATCTCTTACTTTATTTTCGCATCCGTCTTTCAGGCGTTTAATATTTTCTCTGTGCAGGTAAATTACATATATTGCGGCAAGAAGTGCATAAACAATGTATGCAATCGGAGCGTTCAAGAACCACATAATAATTGGTGAAAGAGCCAATGCAACGATGGAACCCAGTGAAACGTATTTGCTCACCCAGGTTATGGCTGCCCAAACGGCGGCGATAATTAGCCCGGCTTGCCAGTTTAGTGCCATAAGTGTTCCAACACCTGATGCGACTGATTTCCCGCCTGTAAAGTTTAAAAATACAGATTTACTGTGTCCTAATATCGCACAAATTGCGGCAAGAACCGGAAGTATGCCGTAATCTGAGAATGCTGTAGCAAATAATGCGGTTAAAATTACAGGAAGTGCGCCTTTTAACGCGTCAAGAAGCATAACGGTAAAGAACCATTTTTTGCCCATTACGCGTTTTACGTTGGTTGCGCCGGTTGAACCTGAGCCGACTTGTCTGATATCTTGTCCTGTGAATAATTTAACAATAATGTACCCTGTTGGAATTGAGCCGATAAGATAAGATGCCGCGCTCACAAGTGCAATTTGTCGTAATATTTCTGAGTATTCCATATTCTTAAAATCCTTTTAATGTTATTTATCAATGTTAAGTTTATCATAAAAGTTATTTTTTTGCTTATTGATAATTTTTGTTAATAGTGGTATGCTCTTTTTACAAAACGGAATTAATGCAGACAAAAGAGTTAAAAGGAGAGAGAAATGCTAGAACTCAATAATATCAAGAAAATCGGGGGGGGGTAACCTTTTAAGGCTTGTCTTTCCTGGGTTTGCGGGGTTTAAAAAATTATTTAATTATTGTCATTCTGAGCAGGTAAGTCGTCATTGCGAGGAGCGAAGCGACGAAGCAATCCAGGTCAAGTTTGAGCAAATATTTACTGGATTGCCACGTCGGGCATTAGCCCTCCTCGCAATGACAAAAAATAATAATCGTGTTGGGGTAGTAACCCCAACCTACTTAACTCAGGATGATCATAAATTAATCCCCTCCCTCCAGGGGCGGGGAAGTAAAGGGGTGGGGGTCACCCTTGACAAATTCTGTGACAAATTGAGTGAGCCTGTATGCGTAGCTGATTCAGGGTCTATCCAATTCGATGAAAACACCCTACGGGATAAACTAACATTGATAGATTCCGGGTCGGAGCCCGGAATGACAATAAACCCTCACCCTACCCCTCTCCCAAAAGGAGAGGGAATGAGAGCATGTCATTCTGAGGGCGAAGCCAGAAAGAATCCAGCCGATAGTTCAAAAAGCTGGATTGCTTCAGTCGCAAGCTCATTCGCAATGACGATACGTCCCCTCTCCGAGGGAGAGGGCAGGGTGAGGGTTCGACA
>JAMPCZ010000076.1 GCA_023665935.1 Muribaculaceae bacterium
ATAAGTTAATAGGTTAATAAGTTAATAAGTTAATAAGTTAATAGGTGAATAAGGTAATAAGTTAATAGGTGAATAGGTGAATAGGTGAATAGGTGAATAAGGTAATAAGGTGATAGGTTAATAGGAAGTTGATGGCTGAACTTGCAAAACCCGAAAAACCCTGAAATAAATTCAGGGCGATATGCTCCTAGTCATTATGAGGGAGTTTTCGACCGAAGAATCTCTTTTCGTCCTCTGCTCGTGGTGGCTCAGGATGACGATATGCTCTTAATTAATCCCCGCCCTTGAGGGGAGGGGAAGTGAAGGGGAGGGTGTCAAAGTTGCACAATATTGACATAATGAGATTACTACGTCGTGCTTCGCACTCCTCGTAATCCGATACGTATGCGAAGCAATCCAGCTGTTGCTTCTAACGTTTTGAAAATATAATTATATTTGTTTTTCCAAATCCCCAAGAGTTACCTTAAGAGCTTCTACAATTATTACCAGTCTTTTTAAGCTAGGAACTTTTCTTCCTCTTTCAATTTCAGAGATGTAATCAGGTGAAATGTTACATAATTCACCAAGCTTTTCTTGTGTTAGTCCACAAGAAATTCTATATTTTTTGATATTATTCTTAATGTTTTCAATCGTGCTATTTGCCTGTGGTATTTTTCACCATCTTAACACATAATTCTTGTATGGCAAATAGCACGAAAGGGAGAAGCATGAAAAATATACAAGATGAGTTGAATAGGTTATCATATGAAGTGTGGGAGTTATATCAACTTATGAGGATTTTGACATTTGTTATTGAAGATAATAATGAAATTCAAGATATTGATGATACATTATTGTATCCGCTTGCTTTGGCAAAGATTATTAAAGATAGGTTAGAGCCAATGTCAAAAGAATTAGACTTATTATTGTTAAAATATACCAAGTAATACTAAAGATGGCGGAGCCTACGGCTCCGCCATCTTTAGTAAAAAATATTTTATCCTTTTATCCCTTCAGGAACTGCCATTGGTATTGGCGCAAAGCCGTTTGATTGTTGCTTTGCCGGCGTTGGTGCAGGTTTTTGGGATGATGGGGCTGCTGCAGGTGCAGTCTGTGGCTTTTGAGGTTCTGCAGGTGTGTCAGAAGTTTTTGTGTCTGTTGTTTCAGGATTTTGTTCTTCTGCTGCGGGCTCTGCTTCAGCACCTTCATTCGCCGGGTTTTCGTCATCTCCGATAACTTTAGATTCTCCGTGGTAGTTTGCAAGTTCAACCGGCGGATAATCGAAATCGGTCTGTGTTGAATTTTTTGTTGCGACAAGCATAATATCTTTCCAAATTTTTGCAGGAACCGTGCCGCCGTACAAGCCGTTAATTTTTTTGTTATTGTCATCTCCGACCCAAACACCCGTAACAACTTCAGGGGTGTAGCCTACAAAATACGCATCTTTGTATTCATCTGTTGTCCCTGTCTTGCCTGCTGCCGGTTTGCCGATATTTGCGGCAGTACCCGTACCTGATTGGATTACGGTTTTTAACATTGCAGTCATTTCTGCTGCTGTTTTAAGGCTGAGTTGGTGAGTTGTTTTTGATTTTCCGGCTTTGTATATTGTTCTTCCTCTTGAGTCTTCGATTCTCTCAATTGCATACGGTTGAACAACATAGCCGCCGTTTGCAAATGCTCCGTATGCTCTTACGAATTCAAACAATTTAACTCCGTTTGAACCAAGAGAGATTGTATAATCGTACTCAAGCGGGGTTGAGATTCCCAAAACTCTTGCTAATTGTATAACTGAGCGAATACCTACGTTTTGAATAATTCTTGCGGCACAAACGTTTGATGATATCATTAACGCTTTATATACAGGAATTTTTCCTCTGTATTTAGGGCTTGAGTTGTGCGGTGACCAGTTTCCGATAGTAATCGGACTATCATCAACCAAATCGTTCGGAGAAATTCCTTTTTCCATTGCAGCAGCGTAAACAATAGGTTTGAATGCTGATCCGGGAGGTCTTATTGACTGAACTCTGTCGTATTGACTTTCGGAGTAATTTTTTCCGCCTGCGTAAACCAAAATTCTTCCGTTATTCGGGTCGAATGAAAATACTGCTGCTTGTTGAGATGCGTTAGTTAATCCCCAGCCTCTCATATTTCTTAAAATTGATTCATTTGCGGCTTCTTGAGCTTTTGAATCAAGTGTTGTGATAACTTTGTAACCGCCCTGGATAATATCTGTTTCTTCAAATCCGAGTTGTTGAAGTTCTTTCAACACATAATCACTAAAGTAAGGGGCTTTATTTGTTGTATAAATTTGTGGAACCGAGCTTAGTTTTACATCAGCTTCTATAGCTTTATCGTATTCATCTTTGGTGATGTATTTCATTGTAAGCATACGTTTAAGAACCTGATTACGTCTTTGGATAGCTAAATCTTTGTTATTGTATGGATTATAAACAGATGGTGCTTGTGGAAGCCCTGCAATCAATGCAAGTTCCGGCAGAGTTAACTGGCTTAGCTTTTTGTTGAAATAAATTTTTGAAGCCGCAGAAACCCCGTATGCGCCGGCTCCAAGGTATACGTTATTCAAATACATTTCAAGAATTTTGTCTTTTGAGATAGTTTTTTCAATTCTTGCGGCAACTTCAATTTCTTTAATTTTTCTTGTCATTGTTCTTTCGTTGGATAAGAATAGAATCCTTGCAAGCTGCTGGGTCAGAGTACTTGCCCCTTGAACTGTATGGCGTGCCAATACGTTTTGGATTGACGAGCGGATAATCCCAAAAATATCATATCCGCCGTGTTTGTAAAAGTTTTTATCTTCTGTTGCAATCAATGCTTTTTGGAGTTCTTCCGGCACATCTTTTAACTCTACTCTATCGTAAGTGTAGGCGGTAAAAGTTTTAATAATTTCACCGTCTGCGGAAAAGAACTGGGTTACTATAGTTGGTTTGAAATCGTTAAGGTGTTCAATCGGAGGAAGAGAGGATAAATACAGATTAAAGGCTACAATACCCGCAAGGAACAGGGCAGTTGAAGCAAGTACAAACATTTTAAGGTTTGTGAAAAAGTTGTTCTCTCTTTTTTTTGAAACCTTTTCGCGCGCATTTTCTTTTGATGCACGGCGTCTTTTATAATTTTCATAAGAACTTGACATACTAAATTATCTCCCTATTTAGACCATTATATTATATCACTTTAAAATATATGGCAAGGGGTAAATGTATAATGTGCTGATGTGGATTTGAAATGTGTTAGTTGAGCCGGGTTGATATAATGGATTTCCGTGTCGGACTCTGTCCTATTCGCAATGACAAGGGAAATGGTATTACTTACCTTCTTATTAACCTATTAACCTATTAACTTACTAACTTTTGTAATTGCTTTTTAATTCATCTATATTATCGCCGCCGAATTTTAGTAGTATTTCGTCGGCTAAAATCCAGGCAATGCGCGCTTCTGCAACAACAGAACATGCTTCGACGGCACATACATCCGAACGTTCAAAGTGTGCGGAGGTTTCCTCCATTGTCTTTGAATCAACGGTGTTTAAAGGTGTTTTCATTGTCGGAATAGGTTTCATTACACCTGTTATTATTATATCTTCGCCGTTTGACATTCCGCCTTCAATTCCGCCTGCGTGGTTGGTTTTGCGTACTATTTCCCCATTTTCAACAAACATTTCATCGTGGTATTCGCTGCCGCATTTGCCTGTCGGATTCAGTCCGATTTCCATGGCTTTTACTGCCGGAATACTCATAACCGCTTGTGCAATTTTTCCGTCAAGACCTCTGTCCCAATGCACATACGAACCTAATCCGACAGGAATATTTGTGTATGTAACGACAAATCTTCCCCCGATAGTTTCACCTTTTCCGCGCATAATATCGACTTCTTCTTTAAAATTTGCAGGACAGCAGGCTGAACCTATTTGGGTAACTTTTGACTCTCCACTTATTCCAAGTTCTTTTAACAGAAGTTTTGCGACTGCGCCAACTGCGACTTCTATTGCTGTTTTTCTTGCACTTGAGCGTTCAAGAACATTGCGTAAATCTTCGTGGGCGTATTTTATGCTCCCTGCGTAATCCGCGTGTCCGGGACGGAATGTTGAAAATGATTTTTCATCGGTAATATCTTCCGGTGCGATACTCATAATTTTTTTCCAGGATTCAAAGTCACGGTTTTTTACAATCAAAGTAATCGGAGAACCGATTGTTTTCCCGAATCTTACGCCTGAAGTTATTTCCACGGTATCGTTCTCGATTTGCATGCGCTCACCTCTGCCGTGACCCTGCTGGCGGCGTTTTAATTCGTTGTTTATAAAATCGACGTCAATAGTAAGTCCTGACGGGATTCCTTCAATAATTGCGGTCAAACATTTGCCGTGGCTTTCTCCTGCTGTTAAAAATCTGAGTTTGTTCATTGTTTATTTTCCTGATGTTTTAAGAATGATTGAACTTTTGTCTGCATCATTTCTTCTGTAATTTTAAATCCTTTATCTGTGTTTTGTACAATTTGATACATTTTCAGCCAGTAAGTTTCTTTTGCGGGCTGGCGTTCTGCGCTTATTTTTATTCCGTTTGGAACTTTGGTCGCGGTAATATTTCTGTATTTATTTTTGTACCTTCTCAGTTTAGCAGTTTTTTGTCCGATTTTCAATTCCTTAAAATATCTTGTTGGCGGAACCGTTATATCAACAGTTTCGCCTGTAGGTTTTACAACTTCGCGGATGATTTTTGCGTTAGGCGAATACATATTGAGTAATTCCTGGTTGTACGAGTTTGCATAGTCTGTATACTGTTTAAAAAATTCAATCGCTTCGTTTGGTGTTTTTGCGCTGGCAGTGCAGCTAAAGAGTGATAGAAATATGCAGCCTGTTAAAATTTTTGTTTTCATAATTTTTCTCCTGAGTAACTATAGTCGAGGTTTATAAAATTATTAATTCTTCCGTCGGTTGTCATATAGTGCGATTTTGGTATAGAATAAATTTGTTATGAAAAAAATATTGATAGTGGATGATGTTCCCGGGTGGATAAGATTTCATCAAAATAATATTGAATATTTGAATGTTGGTGAAATCGTTATTGACAGTGCGTTGAGTGCACGAGAAGGTGTTTCAAAAGTTGAAGCGTCAATAGATGAACCTTATGAGGTTATTTTTACTGACTTGCAGATGGAAAGTGATTTTCTGCCAATGCTTGCAGGAGAATGGTTTGTCCGCCAAATAAAAACTTACAGCAAGTATTATAAAGATGTGAAAATTGTGATAGTTTCAGCATCACCGCATATTCGGGAAATTGCAGAGCGCAACGGTGTTTTCTATCTTCCGAAAACCGTTGTAAGAAATTCTGATGCAGAAGTTTACAGGCAGTTTTTAGTTTAATTATGAGTTTCTGCGAAGCATATTATCTTAACAAAGTGCAAAGCAGTTAGTAGAACAATGCCCGGTTTTGATGTAGATAAATATCTTTACAAAGCCTTTAAAATGAAAAATGTTCGTTATATACTTAAACGGTTGAGAAAAACGGAGATTTAGATGATGTATAATGTAGCGATAATAGGTGCAGGTCCTGCGGGAATTTTTGCCGCTTTAGAGATAACGAAATTAAAACCTGATTGGAAGGTTGTCTTGATTGAAAAAGGGCAAAGGATAGAAAAGAGAAAATGTCCGATTAGGGAAGGTTCTCCAAAATGTGTGAATTGCCGCCGCTGCGGTTTGTTATGCGGTTGGGGCGGAGCCGGAGCTTTTTCTGATGGAAAGTTGACATTGACTCCTGATGTAGGCGGACACCTTGTTGATTATATGACAAGAAGACAGGCTGAAGATTTGATTGGGTATGCCGACGAATTGTATTTGAAATACGGAGCAACCGAAGAAGTTTTCGGTACTGATATGAAAATTTTTGAAGAAATAGAACATCAGGCTGTGCTGGCTGAGTTGAAGCTTGTGCACTCTCCTGTAAGACATTTGGGTACTGAAAGAAGTTTGGATGTACTTAAGAATATGCAGGATTATTTGGATGAAAGAATAACGATATTGAACAATGTTTCAGCGCAAAGTTTAATTGTTGAGTGCGAACAGGTTAAGGGTATAAAGCTTGATAACGGCGAAGTTATATCGGCTGAATACACAATTATTGCTCCAGGTAGAGAAGGTGCAGACTGGCTGACTCAAGAATTTGCGAAACATAAAATCGGTATGGTTAATAACGCTGTGGATATCGGTGTCAGAGTTGAACTTCCTGCGCCTGTATTTGAACCGTTAACGTCAAAATTATATGAATCAAAACTTATCTATAATTCGCCGACATTTGGAGATGAAGTCAGAACATTCTGTATGAACCCGAACGGTGAGGTTGTTCAGGAAAATTATAACGGTATTGCGACGGTAAACGGTCACAGTTATGCAAATTACAAAACACCGAACACAAATTTCGCACTTTTAGTTAGTGAAAAATTCACAGAACCGTTCAAGGAACCAATCCAGTATGGTCAACATATCGCAAGACTTGCAAACATGTTAGGCGGCGGAATTTTGGTTCAGAGATTTGGTGACTTGCTGGAGGGAAGACGCTCAACTCCTGAACGAATTAAGGCTAATGTTATAACTCCGACTCTTACTTGTGCAACTCCGGGTGATTTGAGTTTGGTAATCCCTTACAGACAAATGACAAGTATCATTGAGATGCTTCAAGCACTTGATAAGATTGCTCCGGGTACAGCTTCAAGATATACCCTTCTTTACGGTATCGAGGTTAAGTTCTACTCAGCAAGAGTTAAATTGACAAACGAACTTGAAACAGAGGGTGTTAAAAACTTGTTCACAATAGGTGACGGTGCGGGAGTAACGAGAGGACTTCTTCAAGCTTCGGCATCAGGTGTTCACGTAGCAAGAACAATTTGCGAAAGATAAATTAATATTTCGAAAGTAAAAAGTCACAAAAAGCAGTTATTTACAAATAACTGCTTTTTATTTTATAATACATTTGTTATGTTGGATTGGAATCCTATTTATAGTAAGTTGAGAGCTTTTACTTTGGCTGAGGTTTTGATTACGCTTGGCGTGATTGGTGTGGTTTCGGCAATGACTATTCCTAATTTGATGTCCAATTACAGGAAAAAGCAGTTGGAAGCCCAAATTAAGGCGGACTTTTCTATCATCCAGCAGACTTTGAGGTTTGCAGAAGATGACGGAATCTCGTATGATATGGCAATTTCTGACGGCAGCGATGCGAGTATGAAAGAATGGTTTGATTCTTTCATTGCACCGCATTTGAAGGTTGAACAAGTTTGCTATAACAAACCCGGATGCTGGCATAAGATGGGTGTTGTTAAATCAATGACGGGAAATGCGCCTAAGTATGAAAACAATAACGGTATTGGCGGGAATATTATAACTTTTAAGATTACAAACGGCTCAATGTTCAATATTGATGGTAATACTGCGGAGGATATGGCATCTTTCGGATTGGATACAACCTCTGACGGTTTGACTTTTTATTTTGATGCAAATGGTGATAGGGGACCAAACCGTGTTGGTCGGGATATTTATATTATGGTATGGTCAGATCAGGGATTGGTTCCTGCGGGTTATAACAGAACGGCAGCAGAAGTAGAGTCAAACTGCTTAAGAGGTGACGGGTATTACTGTTTGCAATATTTAGTTACCCATGGATGGGAAATTTCGGATATTGTTTGGCGCAGAAAAGTTTAACGCCTTAATTTTGTGTCAGAATCCTGATTGTTTAAACAGTTACCGAATTGGCAATTTGCGTTGTACGGCTGGGTGGATTCTTGCTGTACTGGGCGCATATTAATATTTTCAGGCAGACTTGGTTGTCCGAGATTTGTACGGTTATTCATTGTGTTATTCGGCTGAATTTGTTTGTTAAGGTTATCAGGTAGTATTTTATTCGGAAGTTTATCGTTTATTCCCGCTCCTATGTCTGCTTTGCAGGGTTTGTCTATCGGGCAGGCATGAGTATATTGTATTGTATTAAATGTGGCAAACAAAATCCCAAGTATTAAAATCTTTTTCATATTTTTAAAACTCCTTTATTTAGTCTGTATGACTAATATAAAAGATGTTATTTTTAATTACATTGGACGAAAGTTCAATCTTTTTTTATTTTTTTCGGCTTTTTTTAATACGTCTTTGAACGGAATTATCGGTTCCATTTTGTAGCCGCAGGTTTCCGAGAGGGTTCCGCCCATGGAAAAAAGTTCTTCCTGCGGATATCTTCTGCATATTCCCGGACGCCAAAAATGAATTCTGCATCTTTTTGTTTCCGGGTCAAGATGTGAGCATTCAAAAATCAGTCCCAGTTCATCTTTTCCGATAATTTTCAGCCCTGAATAGAATTTGTGCAGGTATTGCAGTTTTTTGAACTCTTTTTCATCTTGCAATACGTGTTTAAAATGTTTGACATAAATATGTGTGCAGCATTGACCGCAGCCTTTGCATTTTCCGCTCCTGTAATAGTGTTTTCTTAAGATTTTTGATAGAAAGAACTTTTTTAATTTTTCAACCATAACAACATGATAGTACAATATAATTACGAGATTGTTAAGTTTTGTAAATGTTTTATTCAAAACAGGCAAATATAAATCTTGAGGGTAATTAAATCAAGTACAAGAAACAAAACTAATAACCTTACATATATAACTGACATAATACTATAACATAACCAAAAATAACCAACCTTGACCTCTAACAGAGGTCTTTTTTTTACCCGCAGGAGAGGAGAGAGTTTGTAACAAAATTTTAACAAATACTACGCTTGTACTAAAGTTTTCGGCAGATATGCCGAAGATATATTTGTAAGGAAACAAAAGGGATAAGTCTAATGAGTCTAAATGTAAATTACAATTCATTATACAAGCACGGAATCGATACTTCTGTATTAAAAGATGTATCACAAGAGATTTTGCGTCGTGCGGCTCAAAAAAATTCCCAATATGTAAATTCAGCATCTGTTAATCAGGTTAATTCTATTGCTAAACCTGTAGAATTAGGGATTGACCTTTATCAAGGAAGGATTGAAACAACTGTTCAAAAACAGATTGCAATGAATAATGCCTTACAGTTTCAATTTAATGAATCTACTGTTAATTCTATTCAGTATTTGAATTCTCAAGCGGCTGTAGCAAGACGTTTGGATGGCAAATATATGCCTGCGGTGAATGAGGTTGTCACTGAAACCCAAAAAACTTCTGATACAAATGCTTCCCAATTTGTAAGTATTTTTACTGCGGCTTTGGCAAAAGATAAAGAAGGTTCAAATCCTTTCTATAACGGCGAGTTTTTGCAAAACGGCAAGTCCAAAAAAGAAGAATCTCAGGAAGGTGAATCTTTAAAAAGTATTTTTTCTAAAAGAGTATAATAAGATTTCTCAGTTTAAATAAATTTTCCTTTTGTTTACCTATTTTCTTTTTTCTAATTAATATCTCCTCAAGGGAGATATTTTTTTGCCCGAGCGGGTGATTTATAAATTTGTCAAATAATTTAGTAGATAAACCATTTTTAAAAATATAGAAAGATAACATACATCCCATTATATGGAAATGCCCGTCTGCATGGGCAAATGCGTGTAGTGCATTTTCACTGTCCATATGGAATACATCGCTGGAAATAAAAATTGTCCCGGAAGTACCAAGGGAAATATTGCAACTGCCATTTCCTGTTGTTGCTGTACCTATGGCAGCCGCTGCATTATCGCCAGCTCCTGCTGCAATTTTAACATTTGCAGGAAGCCCCAGCCTTTTTGCCATATCCTGTTTTATAG
>JAMPCZ010000077.1 GCA_023665935.1 Muribaculaceae bacterium
CAATCCTGACCCCCTCCCATCACTTCCCCTCCCGCAAGGGGAGGGGATTAATTTATGAGACCCTTCGGCTAAAGCCCTCTGAATGACAATTTTACGGGGGGCTACCCTGAATCTGTCAATTTTTATTTACCCCATCCCATTGACTACTTAAAAAAATAGTGCGATAATCAGTGTATGTTTAAATACTACGGGAAATTGGCACCATATTTATTTTTACTTCCGGCAGGAATTATTCTGCTTATCTTCTTTTTTATCCCGTTTTTCCAAACAATTGCACTTAGTTTGCAAGATTATTCAAATAACATTTACAGTGCAAGTTTTGCAGGCTTGCAAAATTATATAGAAATCCTCCATAATCCTGTTTTTTACAAAGTTATGGTTAATACTTTTATATACTTAATTGCCGCTGTCCCGATTTTAGCAATATTCCCTCTGTTTTTGGCAATTCTAATTAACAACAAAATTAAAGGAATAACTTTATATAAAATATTAATATATCTTCCTGTAATCGTATCAATCGTAGTTGCGGCAATCGCATTCAAGTGGTTATACGCAGAACAGGGGATTCTAAACTATATCCTGGGGCTATTCCACATCGAGCCAATCGGATGGCTTACCGACCCAAAATACGCAATTTATTCAGTAATCCTTGTTACCATCTGGAAAGGTATCGGCTACTATATGATAATCTACTTAGCCGCACTGATGAGTGTTCCAAAAGAATTATATGAAGCTTGTGACATAGACGGCGCAGGATTTTTAACTAAACATTTAACCGTAACAATACCGCATATTATGCCGACTATCGCTCTTGTCACAACTATAAGTTCAATTTCAGCTATGAAAATATTTGCTGAAATATACGTTATGACAAAAGGCGGCCCGCTTAATTCTACAAAAACCATCGTTTATTATATATACGAAAAAGCCTTCGAAAACCTCGATTTGGGTTACGCCTCAGCTATGGCGGTAATTCTGTTAATCATTGTTATGGCATTCTCTCTTGTAAATATTTTAGTATTTGAAAGGGGGAAATATAACTTATGAGAAAATTTATACACAAACAAACCACCCCCTACGGCGCTTCGCGCCACTTCCCCCATCAAGGGGGCAGATACCTTTCTGCATTTTGGATACATTTGGTTTTAATAACTGTTTCAATCCTATCAATTTTCCCGTTTATTTGGCTATTATCAACTTCTCTAAAAGGAAGCGGAGAAAATATATTCGCATACCCGCCAACTATTATCCCAAAAGATTTCACTTTCGCAAACTACATCGGGGTTTGGCACAAAGTTGATTTGATGAAATATTTTATAAATAGTATGATTGTCGCCGGAGGAACAGTCTTACTAAACCTTATCCTATCATCACTTGCCGGCTACCCGCTTGCCAGAATGAAATTTAAAGGTAAAAAAATCGCATTTTTCTCAATATTAGCAACCATAATGGTACCATTTCAAGCGATTATGCTTCCTGTCTATCTAATTACGTTAAAATTACATCTTGTGGATTCTGTCAGTGATACAATGGGTTTTATCGGATTAATTATGCCGTTTGCGGTCAGCGCTTTTGGAATCTTTCTGATGCGTCAGGCATTTTTAGCTATTCCAAAAGAGATGGAGGAAGCTGCAATTATTGACGGATGCAATGTTTTCCAAGTCTTTTGGAAAGTTCTGTTACCGATGGTTAAACCTTCACTTGCAGTTCTTGCAATTTTCACATTCATCGGCTCTTGGGGTGAATTCCTATGGCCAAGTATCGTTTTAACAAAAGAATCAATGTACACCCTGCCGGTGGGAATCAATAATCTGCAAGGGATGTTCTCTTCTAACTGGAGATATATAGCTGCAGGCTCAATAATTTCAACGATTCCGATTCTAATATTCTTCTTATCAATGCAAAAATACTTCATCTCAGGCGAAAACGAAGGAGCCGTAAAGGGGTAACCCACTCATTACGGGTGAGGAAGACTATTCAATTCCGTCATTGCGAGGAGAAACAAAGTTTCGACGAAGCAATCCATAACCCCCTTGATTGCTTCGGATACGCCCAAAATGACATTTATATTTACCCTTCAAACTACATTTTAGATAAATCAAGCTTGACCCGATGCTGTGACAGGGCATAAATCGTATTGGCAAAGTCGTTGATATAATTTGGATTGATATTATGCTGTGCAAATACACCTTGATGATATAAGTCAATCAGTCTGTCCACATACATTTGACAATACTTAGGGGTATCTGGTCGCAGCTTGAGCTGCTGTATAAATTTGATACTTTTTCTGGTTGAATTTTCCCGTGTAGTCGCACCCGCAAAATTTGCCATAATATCTTCTCCGCCATCTGATCTTGGCAGCAGATGTTCAACCGAAGCCAAAGACGGCCAAAGCAGTCTGTGTCCGATTTTATCAGGCTGTTCATGCGCAAGTTTCATAACATACGCGGAAAAATTTTCTTGAGATGTCGGCAGTTTTTGAGCAGTCAGGATAATACGTTCATACAAATCATCATCAGGCAGATTTTCTATCAATTTTGCCAAGTCATAAATGAAAGACTTTCTTGAAAACGGAGTATAAATTTCTTCACGGTTCAACCTGGCTTTTGATACTTCAATTAAATTCTTTAATTGAGGATTATTTTTCAAAACAGATTTCCTTAAAATAATCTCCATAAAAGCAACAACCTTTTTTTGATTCTCTATAGTCGAATCATTTGTGGTATTTGATAAACGTTTTGATTCCTTTATCAATTTAGCCATAACTTTTTTGGATTTTTTATCGCTGCCGTTGGCTATATCGTCACGAATTTTGCACAACTTATACTTGAATTCATATGATGAAAACGGAACAACTACAGGTTTGTCATACAAACGCTTTTTAGTATCCGACATCAAAATATCACAGCCTTTACGATAACTTTCAGGCAATTCTTTTGAAAGTTCAATCAATTCTTGAAATACCGGGGCTTGTTTTTTACGTAATCTGCGGGCATATATCGGTTTAACTTCGTCCAAAATATCCTTTATTGTCATTTCAGGATGGACGTTGGATCGCTCTCGCAAAAGGTCAATGAATTGGGCTTCCATCCCGCGAAAACTGTTCGGATACTTATCCAATTCTCTCAAAACATCTTTTGCCGGTTTATAAAACAACTTGTTTTTCTGCATTCTGGTAAGCTGTTTTGGGTCAATCATCGTAACTCCGCTGTAAATACACGGAAGATCATATCCAAACAAAATACGCAATTTTGAAGAATTTTGAATCCCGAACGATATCGGATAATACACAGGCATGCAGCCCAAAGTAGTTCCGCCGTATTCATATTGAGCATGCCCGGATTCGCGGTTTTGCCAAACATTACTACGATTGAGCCCTTGATAAATATTGGTTGCTGTAATTGAATGTATTTTCATATTCCTATTACTATTTTAACGCACTTGTGTCTAATATTAAAGGGGGCTGCGGTGCAGATAATTTTTTCAAGTTTCTTGCAAGGTCATAAATATAATTCTTTGAAAGCCCAACCTCTTTGAAAACTCCGGCATTTGCCAGTTCAATCAACCTATCCATTTGTCTTTGAGCATAAACTCTAATCATCGGATTTTTACGCAGCATAATTGAAAATCTTTCGTGAGCTTTCTCTGAATTCATATATCCTGAAGATAAAACATAATTTGACAAATCACTCTTGCCGCCCTTGTGCTGCGCAACCAAATGATCAGCCGACCCTATTGCACCGGAGAATAAATCATAACCGATTTGACCGGAAGAACGATTTGCAGAC
Source organism: Muribaculaceae bacterium (assembly GCA_023665935.1). GTDB lineage: Bacteria > Cyanobacteriota > Vampirovibrionia > Gastranaerophilales > Gastranaerophilaceae > Zag111. The sequence continues at coordinate 3,789 of JAMPCZ010000077.1, forward strand.
TTCATCACAAATGCCGAAATATTTTGCTTAGAAGTCGGCAATTTCACCGCCGTCTGAATCATTTTACGTGCAAGTTTTTCATCCTCAAGCTGATCTGTAATCTCTTTTAAATCGTGGATAAAACCTTTTCGGTTAAACTTTATATTTGTCGGGATTTTATACATTCTAGCGCGCGAAGTTTCTATAAGTTTACGCAAATCAACATCATCACTCAATACTGAATCCTCAAACGCTCTTGAAACCTTTAGCAAAATATTTTTCTGCTTTTCCTCAAATTGCTGGCGAGGAAATCCCTTAGATAACCTCAAACCTTTCTTCACTTCAGGGAATTCAGTCATTTCATACAGCTTTTCAATAGCGAGTTTAGCCCTTTTATCTTTTGATTTTTCAATTCTTTCTTTTATACGCCCCAATTTATATCTAAATTCCTTTAAACTAAACGGCTGATATAATGGCTCATTGTCAAGCTTTTTATTAGTTTGATAAATCAAATATTGATACTGCTCATACAAATCAGCCGGCATGCCCTTTGCCAATTTGTTCAATTTGTTAAATATCGGACGCTGAATATTCAATAACTTTTTACTATGCTCGGGAACCAAACTTTGAATAAACTCATCCAATTTCATCTGAGGAGTTTCTTTTGCAGCTTTCCTCATCAAATGATAAATCTGTTGTTCGACAGGAAACATGGACTGTTCATGTTTTTTGATATCTCGGACAATCTTCTTTATCGGCTGCTCAAAAACTTTTTGTGACATCATAGCTTCAACTTCTCTTGAGTCAATCAAAATTACACCCGAATAAATATCAGGAATTCCATACGGCAGCAATTCTTTTAATTCCGCAGAATTAGGAGCATGCCTGTGTCCCGAAAAAGATACCGTATCACAGCCCTGAACCCCGAGAGCCTTTTGCGGCAAAACTAATGCAGGCGAACTGACAGGCTTTTGAAAATAATTATTGATACTGTAAAAATTTATTCCCGATATGCGCATACAGTATTAATGCACAGAAAAAATATTTTTGCGCAATAAATACAAATCGTTACAATTACAGCAATATATCAATATCGTGCATCTTCACGCTGAAAATATTTTAAAGCACTGCACTGACCGAAATTTTCGAGCATTGCCACATCCAGTTCCTCGGTTGCAACAACTTTACCGTTAACAAAATTGATACCAACAGATGTAATGCTGTCATTTTGTTTATCTTCTTTTGTTTCTTTGGTTTTTATATCTTTTTTCTTTGCCATATGTTTTTTTACGTTAGATTTCTCATCTTCTAATATTTCGGCAAGCTTCTTTTTATGGTCATTGTTACTATAGACACTGCGCATAATATCGTTCATCATAATCGCTGCATACTGCTGGATTACAGAATTCTCATCAAGCGCGGTAACAAGAGTTGAAGCCTTATCTATCTCGTCATAAGCTTCCTTATAATAACCGAGTTTGCGCAAGAGAATTGCTAAATTGTAATGCGCTTCATAATTCATTGGAGAAAGACTGATTGCTTTACAATAAGCACTTCCAGCCTGATTATAATTACCCGATATATGATATGCTAACCCCAAATTATACTGTGCATCGTAACTGTTTGGATTAATCTCGATAGATTTTTTATACGCATCAATTGCTTTAGCAAGATATTTTCTTTGAACTTCCCAGTTATCATTTGCGTAAATTGATTTTAGACGATACGTTACACCTTTATTATAGTAAGCAATTGCCCGATTTTCTTTGAAACTTATTTTATTATTGTAAACGTAAGGAATAGACAGCAGATGACGTTTTGTTTTAATAACGTTATCATACTGTTTTAGTGCAGAATCAAAATCTCCAAGCCTTTCCGAAGAAATTATGCCGTAATTCATACGGGCAATCATCATACGCGGATTATATTTAAAAGCTTGAGAATAAGCATACACCGAAGAATAGTAATCTTCGTATGATGCGTAAATATTACCCAAATTATACCACGCACCATAGTGTCCTGGGTATAGTTTCAAACCCCTATTATACAGGTTAATTGCATCCTGCATTTCAAGTTCGCGATATGCCTTATCTCCTTTGTAAACATAATACATACCCTTAACCTTATTAACCTGCTTCATCGAAAAATCCTGATTGAAATAAACCGCAGCACAAACCGCACCAATTACCGCCAACGAAAATAAAGCTGATAATAACTTTTTCACAATCAAAAATCCTTCTACTTTACACAGATTATAATAACCGCAATAGCAAATATACACATCAACTAAACAGGGTAAATTTGTACAACCGCAAATTTACATCACCACTTGCGGCTCTGCAATAAAATAAACACCCGCAGAATATGTAAAGAAATATTAACAAAATTTTCTCAATTTAACAATTCTGATAAAGCAAATTTGTTTATATAGGTAAGGTAGGTTAAAAGGTTAGTTAATATTTATTTTATTGGAGGTTAATATGGTTAACGAAGTTAGCAATGTATCAATGCCAATTGGTATGGGCGGCATTTACAGCAATCCTTACAGTTTAGATGACATTGATTTAACATACAACAATTACGGGTATGGAATGAACAACAGTATCTTCTGCCCAATGCCGATGGCAGGCGGAATGAACAATCAGCAATACTACGATAACGCAATGAGAAATCTTCAATTTAATCAAGATTATAATGTTGCACAACAAAACGGACAACGAAATGTTGATTTACGTATCAACGGTTCGGTAGAAGCAGTAAAAGGTACAGCCGCAATCTTAAAAGATAAAATTTTGGCAAATGAACAGGACCAAATTGAAGAGGCATTCAACAACTATGTAGAAACCGTAAGATTAGCTTATGGTGATGCCTCAGAAAAAGAATTGAAAGCAAGAGCCGCAACTTTATACGCTCAGATGAACGGCGGCAAATCAATTTACCAAGACTTGAGAGAAAACTCTCACGGTTCATTCACTCAAGGTGCAATCCAATCAATGACATTTGGTTTGTTTGACAGAAATTCTGCAGAAGATAACATCTCAAAAATTACAGGTGCCCCTGTTAATACAGGTGAAAAAGTTAAACAAAATATCGGCAGATTGACAGGCGCAGGCTTAATCGGCAGTGCAGCTTACGGAATCGTAAAATTCTTAGGCAAAGGCAAAGCCGGAATCATCGGACTTGCAGCAGGAGCCCTAGCCGGAGCACTTTCATTCCTTACAGGTAAAGCAACGACATAAAAAAAAATATATAAATTACCCCTCAATTCTAAAGCCGATATTTATAATATCGGCTTTTTATTTAATTTACATCACTCTGAGCACAGACCCGGAATCTATCAATGTTGATTTATCCCGTAGGGTGTTTTCATCGAATTGGATAGACCCTGAATCAGCTACGCATACAGGCTCACTCCATTTATCACAGGATTTGGCAAGGGTGACCCCCACCCCTTCACTTCCCCTCACCCATTCGGGAAACAGAATCACACAACTCTCAAGTTCGTTGGTTCTTCTTGTTCCGCAATGGGCGGGGATCAATATAACGTCATTCTGAGAGAGCCGAGCACAAAAAAACTCCTGCTAAAAGGAGTAATAGCAGGAATAGTTCAGTAAAAGAGACATCAATTAATAACAGTATTATCATATTTTTTATTTCGTCAAATTAATTTAATGGAAATTTGACAAATTTTATTCTATAATTTTGTTATGAAAAAAATATTAACAATAGCATTATTTTTAGGTTTGATTTGCCAGGTTGGTGCGTACGCGCAAGATGAAGAAACCACAATGGATGCAGCTTCTCAGAGTGCAAAAATTATGTACGCGCAAAATGACATAGATGAAGCTCTAAAGATTTTAAAAAGCAAAGGGGAAGATACCCGAACAGCTGAAGATTGGTTGTTAATCGGAAACATCCTTCAAGATAAAGACAGAATTGACGAAGCCGTTTATATGTTCCAAAAATCTATCGAAAAAGATCCGAAATTTTACAAAGCACATTACAACTTGGGGTACATATACTTAATCCAAGAAAAACCCAATATGGCATTAGCGGAATTCAAAAAAGCAGTAAAATACAAGCCGGATTTTGCATACGGGTATTACAATATGGGCTGCGCGTATCTAAAACTAAAACAGTACGGCAGTGCAAAATATAACTTTTTCAGGGCAATGGATTTAAAAAACGACGAGCCTGCAATATATTACAACCTGGCTTACACCTACAAAATGATGGGGAAAGAAAAGCAAGCTAAAACATATTTAGATTTATACAATAAATTAATGGAAAGACAATAATGACATCATACAAAGGAATAATTTTTGATTTCAACGGAACCTTATTTTGGGATTCTCATTTGCACAAACAAACATGGAGAGAGTATTCCAAAAAACTTCGAGGAACCGAGTTTACAGATGATGAAATGCTCAAATATATGTTTGGCAGAACGAATGAACAAATAATCCGTTACGCAATAGGAAAACAACCGTCACCGGAAATGGTCGAAAAATACGGGCAGGAAAAAGAAGCCCTTTATAGACAGATGTGTCTTGATGACCCTAAAAATTTCCATATGGCAGAAGGGGTTGAAGAGTTTTTGGACTTTTTAAAAGATAATAATATCCCGCGAACTATTGCAACAATGTCAGATAAAGGAAATGTCGATTTTTATATCAAGCATTTTCATTTGGCAAAATGGTTTGATATAGACAAAATTGTATATTCAAACGGTAAGATTCCGGGAAAACCTGCGCCTGACATTTATGAAATTGCGGCAAAAAATCTTGGGCTAAATCCAAAAGAATGTATCGTGATAGAAGACGCGCTGTCAGGGATTGAATCAGCAAGAGCAGCCGGCATTGGCAAGATTATCGCCATATGCTCGGAAGAACCGCGCGAACTTTACGAATCAATCCCGTGCGTCGGTGGTATTATAAAGAGTTTTAAAGAATTTGATAGAGATTACTTTTTAGTTAACCCGCCATTACCCCAAGGATAATCCTTACCTATAGTCCAACCGTCTTTTTGCATTAACGCAGCACAATACCCTCCGCGATAGTATTGCCAAGTATTATCTCTGCGGCACATTCTTACAGATGAGGTTGGACAGCCTTTTGATAAAATACCTTCCCTGGAACAATTATAACCTGCCGGAACAACTGATGATGATTTAGGCTCTATCCAAAAAACAAAACCGTCAATTCCGACAATATTAGGCTTGTCGGCACCATTAATATCAACGGTTATAGTGGGATAACCATCATTAGAGTTTGCAAAAACAAAAAACATACCGTTTTGCAATTGAAAAATCGGGGTAGCTGTTATATTCCACGACCAATCTAAATAAATATTATTTGCCGGAATTCCTTGAGAAGATAGAGTTCTCATAGGATAATTCAGTAAGGATTTTTTTTGTTTAGTAACACCAGTCATATAAGGCGTAATATATTTTTCTGCAACAACAGAAGGATTAGAAAAATCCCAGCCTGAAACTTCACCATTTTCTTCCACCGATAGTTTTACAGCTTGAGAGAAAATACTGTATGCTGCTTTGACTCTTGCTACAGTTGCTCGTTTTTTATAATTAGTCATTAAATTCGGAATCGTCATCGCGGCAACAATGCCGATTATGGCTAGGGTGATTAAGACCTCGGCAAGAGTAAACGCGGCTTTTTGCCCCCTCATCCTACCCCTCTCCCACCAGGGACGAGGGATTAAATAATCTTGCAACAAAGTCGTCATTGCGAGCGTATGCGAAGCAATCCAGCCTTTTGATATATACTTATCGGCTGGATTCTTTCGGGCTAAAGCCCTCAGAATGACAACAATATAGTTACTTTTT